>OMSN01000044.1 GCA_900313765.1 uncultured Eubacteriales bacterium | reverse complement strand
AGGGCTGTGCGATTATTTCTATCCCGAAGTCGTCTCATTTCTTGACTATTTCCCGAAAGGGACTGCCTTTTTCCTGGACGAGCCGCAGAAAGCAAAAGAAAATGCGGAAGCGGTAGAAGAAGAATTCCGGGACAGCATGACGCACCGTCTGGAGAAGGGATACATCCTTCCCGGACAGATGAATATGCTGTTCACCGGCAGACAGATCGAAAACAGGCTGCAGGAGTGCGGCCTGGTCTGTGTGACCACGCAGACGGAAGTGCGCAGTCCGTACCAGGTATCTGCAAAGTTTGACATCCATGCGGCCGGCTGCGGTGTCTACAACAGCAACTTCTCCCTTCTGGTCAAGGATCTGCAGGTTTACAGACGGCAGAAATACCGGGTTGTCCTTCTGTGTGCGTCGAGAACCCGCGGACAGCGTCTTGCGGGGGACCTGACAGACAACGGAGTGACGGCATTCTATTCGGAAAATGAAGACCGCGTCCTGCAGGGCGGAGAGGTTATGATCACCTACGGCAATACGCACCGGGGATACGAATATCCGCTGGTGAAGTTTGCCGTGCTGTCCGAATCGGATATCTTCGGACAGCAGCGCCGCAGGAAGAGAAAGAAGACGGAGAAGAGCGGCAAGACCATCGCTGCCTTTACACAGCTGTCTCCCGGGGACTACGTGGTTCACGAGAATCATGGGATCGGGATCTACCGCGGCGTGGAGAAGATCATGGTCGACGGGATCCAGAAGGATTACATGAAGATCGAGTATGCCGGCGGATCCAACCTGTTTGTTCTGGCGACCCAGCTGGATCTGATCCAGAAATATGCCGACGCGGAGTCAAAAGCCCCCAGGATCGCGAAACTCGGATCAGAGACCTGGTCCAGGACCAAATCCCGGGTCCGCACCGCTGTGGAGGAGGTTGCCCAGGAACTGGTCGATCTCTATGCGGCAAGGTCGCGCCAGGCAGGCTATGCCTACAGCCCGGACACTTCCTTCCAGACCGAGTTTGAGGAACTGTTTCCGTTCGAGGAGACACAGGACCAGCTGCAGGCGATCGCCGACACCAAGAAAGACATGGAGTCCACGAAGATCATGGACCGCCTGATCTGCGGCGATGTGGGGTACGGCAAGACAGAGATTGCGATCCGTGCCGCTTTCAAGGCAGTGACGGAAGGCCGCCAGGTGGCCATGCTGGTGCCGACAACGATCCTTGCCCAGCAGCACTACAACACATTTACCCAGAGGATGAAGGACTATCCGGTGGAGATCGGCCTGCTGAGCCGTTTCCGCACAAAGGCGGAGATGGATGAAACCATCAGAGGCCTGAAGACCGGGATGGTGGATATCGTCATCGGGACCCACAGGCTGCTGTCCCAGGATGTGAAGTTTAAAAACCTGGGCCTTCTCATCATCGATGAGGAGCAGCGCTTCGGCGTGACCCACAAGGAAAAGATCAAGGAAATGCGCAAGGATGTGGATGTCCTCACACTGACGGCAACTCCGATCCCCAGGACGCTGCACATGAGCCTTGCGGGGATCCGCGATATGAGCGTTCTGGAGGAGGCTCCACAGGACCGTCTGCCGATCCAGACTTATGTCATGGAGTACAGTGACGAGACTGTCCGGGAAGCGATCACCCGGGAGATCGCAAGAGGCGGCCAGGTCTATGTTGTATACAATCACGTATCGACAATTGCCGATATGGCAGCGCGGATCGAGGAACTGGTGCCGGAAGCGAGGGTGACCTATGCCCACGGGCGCATGTCCGCAGGCCGGGTGGAAGACATCATGTATGAGTTCATCAACCGGGATGTGGATGTACTGGTCACCACGACCATCATAGAGACCGGGATGGATATCTCCAATGCGAACACGATGATCATCTGCGACGCGGACCGCATGGGGCTGGCACAGCTCTATCAGCTGCGCGGCCGCGTGGGACGGTCAAACCGTACCGCCTATGCATTTCTCATGTACAGAAGGGGCCGCCTGCTGAAAGAGACTGCGGAGAAGAGGCTCGGTGCGATCCGTGAATACACGGAACTGGGTTCAGGCTTCCGCATCGCCATGCGGGACCTGGAGATCCGCGGAGCCGGCAACATGCTGGGCAAGGCCCAGTCAGGACATATGGCGGAAGTCGGATATGACCTGTACTGCAAACTGCTCAACGCATCTGTCATGAAGCTGAAGGGCGAGTCCACTGTAAGCTCGGAATTCGACACGGCGATCGATCTCACCATCGACGCATTCCTGCCGGATTCCTATATCCCGAATGAGAACCAGAAACTGGATCTGTACAAGCGCATCGCGTCCATCAGCGGACAGGATGAGTACGAGGATATGCTGGATGAGCTTATGGACCGCTATGGAGAGCCTCCCAGAAGCGTTCAGAATCTGCTGAAGGTCGCCCTGATCAAGAGCAAGGCGCATGATGCCTGCCTGACGGAACTGACCCAGAAGAATGACGAACTGCGCTTCATCCTCTGGGAGAAGGCACCCATTGATCCGGACAGGGTAGGGCCGTTCATGCAGCGGTACAAAAGAAGGCTGCGATTTGTCGCGGGCGACAGGCCGCATTTTGCCTATCTGCTGCCTCCGGGAGGCGCCGGGACCTATGATATACTCACCGAGGCAGAGAATCTGATCGATGACATGCGCAAAGAGCTGCTGTCCACGGCCGATACGGGTGAATCATAAGAGAAACGGTTGCAGTTGCGGGATAAAACGATTATAATTATCCGGTGTCTTTGGGTGTATTCAGGAAGCCCGGGATGCAAACAGAACTGTGCGAGAAGGAGATTATTAGTAATGAGAAATTTATGGAAGAAGGGTGTGGCGCTTGTGGCCGTAGCTGCCATGTGTGCTTCCGTGCTCGGCGGATGCTCGAAGAAGGCAGAGGCAAAACCGGTCTATACATTCAACGGAGAAGCGGTTAACGAAGATCTGACCACATTTTTGATGCGCAATTCCCAGGCAGGTATCGACGAGACGTACGGTGCGATGTTCAGCTCCTATTACGGACAGAGCATGTGGACCCTCGATCTGTCAGGCACCGGCGAAGCATATGAGACGACGTTCAAGTCGGAATTCGGAACTACGCTGGAGAAACTTCTCCTTGCCGAAGAGCATGCAGCAGACTATAGTGTTGAGCTCACGGATGATGAGAAGGCTAAGATCACGGAAGTTGCCTCCAAGTTCCTGGCTGACAATGACAAGGAAGCCCTTGATGCCATGAAGGCTTCTCAGGAGACCGTCGAGCGTGCCCTGACTCTGTACACCATCCAGGCGAAGGTGGATGAAGAGATCGGCAAAGGTGTCGATACCAATGTTTCCGATGATGAGGCCGCTCAGACGAGCGTTTCCTATATCGAGTATACGCCTACTGTTGAGACAGAGGCTGAGACAGAGACCGCACAGACTGAGGCAGATACTGTCATGACCGAAGCGGAGACGGCTGCCGTTGAGACAGAAGAGGCGGACAAGACCTCCTCTGCCGATGAGACAGAGGCCGTCGCAGCGGATGCAGCTGCACAGACCGAAGCGGAGTCTGAGACAGAAGATCCGGCGATGACGGCTGCGAAGGAGAAGTACAGCGCCATGGCACAGGATATGCTTGACAGCATCCTGAGCGGGGCTGTCGAATTCGAACAGGCCAGTTCTGACGCTGAAGGGCTGAACGATACAGGTGTAAAGACCGGAACCTTTACCTATGGCAAGGATGACACCTATCCGGCAGCCGAGATCATGGAAGCAGCTGCAGAACTTGCAGATGGTGAAGTGGCACAGAGCGTAGTGGAGTCCGGGGATTCCTATTATATCCTTCATATGGATGCAGTCTTTGACGAGGAAGCAACCGCGGATAAGAAAGAAGAGATCGTCCATGAACGTAAACATGAACTGATCGATTCTGTCTACGAAGACTGGATGGGCAAGGAGTCCTGGGAAGTGGATGCAGAGGCGCTTGCGCTGATCCAGCTGACCGACCGTGTCTACAGCGCTCCGCAGACGCCGGAAACCGAGGCTGACGCAGCGGCGGAAGTTACCGCGGAAACAGAGAGTGCACCTGAGGCACAGGATACCGCGATGACAGAGACAGAGTAAGAAAGTAAGAAACGAGACAGACAACTGCATATCGATGAGCGGAGGGCCGACTATGAAGCTGCTGGAAGAACGTATCAGGAAGGACGGGGTTGTCAAGGAAGGAAATATCCTGAAGGTAGACAGCTTTCTCAATCACCAGATGGACATCGCACTGTTTAATCAGATGGGCGAAGAGTTCAGGAGACTGTTCGCGGACTGCCCGATCAACAAGATCCTGACGATCGAAGCATCCGGTATAGGGATCGCAGCGATCGTTGCGCAGCATTTTAACGTTCCGGTCGTATTTGCCAAGAAGGCACAGAGCGTCAACCTTGACGGTGAGATGTATACGACAAAGATCGAGTCATTCACCCATAAGAGAACCTACGATGTCATTGTCTCCAAGAAGTTCCTGAGCAGTGATGATCACATCCTGGTCATTGATGACTTCCTGGCAAACGGATGCGCGGTGGACGGACTGATCGATCTGATCCAGTCAGCCGGCGCGACCGTGGAAGGCGTAGGGATCGCGATCGAGAAAGGCTTCCAGACCGGCGGCCAGCTGATCCGTGACAAGGGGATCCGCGTAGAATCCCTTGCAATCATCGAGAGTATGGATGCAGCGACCGGTGAGATCGTGTTCAGAGAACAGTAAAGCAGTAAGAATCGGGACCTGCCGAAAAGGCAGGAACCGGTCCACGGGAAAGAAGAAAAAGGCTGACACCTGACGGTGTCAGCCTTTTTGATATTGCCTGAAGAGTTATTTCAATTCGCTTGTGCAGAATCCGCATCTGGTTGCCTCGATCGGGACCTCATTCTTGCAGAACGGGCAGACCTTGGTGGTCGGAGCTGCCGCCGGTGCCGGCTTGCGCAGCTTGTTGACGCCCTTGACGACCAGGAAGATGCACAGAGCAATGATCAGGAATTCGATGACAGCCTGGATGAAGCTGCCGTATGCGAATACGGACGCGCCGGCTTCCTGTGCCGCAGCCAGGTTAGCATATTCTCCGCCATCCAGAGCGATGAACAGGTTGGAAAAATCGACCTTGCCGGTGGCAAGCGAGATCACTGGCATAATGACATCATTGACCAGAGAATTGACAATCGCACCGAAAGCTCCGCCGACGATCACACCGACTGCCATATCCATGACATTGCCGCGCATGATAAACTCTTTAAACTCTTTTACTATTCCCATAATAGAGCCCCCCTCCTGAAAGGATAATGAGATTGAAAACTATCATCGTTCCCAGTATAGCATGGAACGACATCGTTTTCCATGTTAAAATATGGGCGGAAACGGTCATAAACAAATGTCTTTTTTCAGATATGAGTACAGGAAATATGAGATTTATGCATATTGCAGATGTGCATCTGGGATGCACACCTGACGGAAGAGCAGAATGGGCCCGGGAACGGGAGCGGGAGCTGTGGGAGACCTTCCGCAGTACCATCGCGGATGCGGCGAAGCAGCAGGTGGATCTGGTTCTGATCGCCGGTGATCTGTTTCACCGTACTCCGGATGAGATGCAGCTTAGGGAAGTGAACTACCTGCTGGGATCCTACCCGGAGATCTGTTTTGCTGTCATTGCGGGAAACCATGACAGCTGTGATCCCGGGAGCGCGTGGGAGCGCTTTGAGTTTGCTCCGAACGTCGCATTTCTTGGAAGGGAAGGAGTGGAGTGTATCCGGTTTGCAGGCATCGGCTGCGAGGTCTACGGATTCTCCTATGACCGCCCGCAGATCACGCAGGCCAGGTATGACTCTCTTCATCCTGAGAAAAATGAATACTTCCACATTCTCCTTGCGCATGGAGGCGACCGGGACCATATCCCGATTGACCCGCAGGCGCTGGATCGCTCAGGATTCGACTATATTGCGCTGGGACATATCCATAAACCCACTGTTCTGCTGCCGGACAAAGCCGTGTACCCGGGCGCGCTCTCGCCCATCGATGCGGCGGATGAAGGTCCCCACGGCTATCTGATCGGGGAGACACACGGCAGCCAGGTCCATGTGCGTTTTGTGCGGAAGGCTCCCCGTGAATACGTCTCTATGACGGTCACGGCGAATGAGGAGGATACGGTACTCTCCATGCGCGACAGGGTGGAGAGGGCGATCCGCAGCAGAGGAGAGCAGAACATATACCGGGTCGTGATCAGCGGACAGAGACATCCGGCAGTCCGGTTTGATACGGAACTGATCCGCCAGGCAGGAATGGTCCTGGATGTGCAGGACAGGTCAGTGCCGGCTCTTCATCTGGATGAGCTGAAAGAGAGCTGCCGCGGCCAGCTGATCGGACTGTATATCGAGAGTTTTGAAGGCCATGAGAGATCTGTGGTGGAAGAGAAGGCGCTTCAGTACGGGCTGGAGGCACTTCTTGCAGGAAGAGACTGACAGAGTGAGAACCATCTGATATGGAAATACTGGAACTGAACCTGAAACATTTCGGTAAGTTTACCGACTATAAACTGCCTCTGCATGCAGGGATCAATGTCATCTCCGGCGGAAATGAGACCGGCAAGACAACGCTGCATGCTTTTGTGCGCGCGATGTTCTACGGCCTGAACCGGAACCGCTCCAGGAATCTGGACGAGTACCAGCTGCGCCAGCCATGGGAGAATCCTGCTTATTTCGCAGGCAGCATGAAGATCCTCTATGACGGTAAGATCTACAGGATCGACCGCAACTTCTACCGCAAGGATGAGAGCGTTACCGTAGTCTGTGAGACGGACGGTCTTGCCATCGAGGACGCGGCAGCGGCGCTTCGAACCTTTACAGCGTCCCTGAGCGAGTCGGATTTTGACAATACCATCTTCATCCGGCAGGCACAGCCTCAGACTACCGCTCAGCTGGGAGAGCATATCCGGGACTTTCTGGTGAATCTGGAGGAGAACGGGACCCCGAGCACAGATGTGAGTGCAGCCCAGGATCTTCTGAAGAAGAAACGAAGGAAGATCGAGGCTGAGAAAAATGAACAGCTCAGGGTGATCGACAGTGCGATCCGGAACAATCAGCAGGAGACGGAGTACCTGAACCGTGATCTGCAGCGGCTGCTGGAGTACAGCACGGCAGATGCAGATGCCGGGATACAGACAGCCTCCTTCCAGAGAATGGATACGACAGTGTCTGTGCGGGAGACACCTGTACAGGAGGAATCACCCGGAAGAGACCAGAATGAGGAGGACCGCGTCCGGGGCGTGGCAGCAGAGCCGGTTCCGGAGACGGAAACTGCATCCCCGCGCGGGATGAAGGAAGAGGCCGATGATGAGATCGAGGAAGAGGAGGAACCGGGTGGACTGATCCTTCCGGTGCTGGTGATGCTCTCCATCGTCGCAGCAGGACTTGCCATTGCCTGTGCATTTATCACGACTGACCACAGGATGCGCTACGTACTTGGTGCAGGCGGGGGGCTGTTTATCATCATTGCTCTGACACTTCTGTGGAAGATCACACATCCGAAGACCAGAACGCAGAAAGCTCTGGAAAGAGCAAGGCGCGGAGAATTCCTGGACCGTACCCTGGGATTTCGGGATGATCCGGATGACCCCGGGACCAGAGAAGCGAAGATGCGCAGGGAACGACAGCTCAGGGAACAGGTGGACAGAGCGCGCCGCCTGGACCGGGAGGAAGAAGAGCGAAGAGAGAAAAACCGCCGAATACTGCTGGAGAAGACACTTCGGGAGCAGGAGGAAGAAGACCGGCAGAATCGTGCCCGGGAGGTGGCCGAACTCGCACGGGAACAGCAGAAAGCGCAGGAGCAGCAGAATGCCCGGGAACAGCAGAAAGCGCAGGAGCAGCAAAGAGAGGGCAGGTCTGATGTTATGAAGGGCGAGATCCGCACCCGCAGGGAGAAGATCGCCGCTTTGCAGGAAGAGCTGGAAAGCCTCTATGCCAGGAAGGCTGCTCTGAGTTCCTATGACAGAGATCTGGAGGCAATCGACCTTGCTTCTTCCAGGATCCGAGAACTCTCCGGCAGGATCTATCACGAGAGCGGAGATGAATTCCTGAACTCTGTCTCCACACTGCTGGCAGGTCTGACGGAAGGGCGCTACAACAGTATCTCCCTGGATGAGCGTATGCAGGTGAAGATCAACACACCGGACCGTCTTCTGAGTATCGACCAGGTGAGCTGCGGCACCATGCACCAGATCTATTTCGCGCTCCGGCTTGCCGCAGCGCAGCTTCTGTCCGGCGGGGCGGATCTTCCGCTGCTGCTGGATGAGACGTTTGCCATGTATGATGAAGAGCGTCTGGAGAGTGCGATGCGCTTCCTGAGCAGTTCGTCGCGGCAGGTGATCCTGTTCTCCTGTCAGAAGAGGGAACTGGAGATGCTGGCGAAGATTCGTGCCGGTTCGTCTTGACTTTTTATCCCTCGCTATGTATGATTGCCACGTTGCAAAGGCAGTTATATTATAGCGAGGGTTTTCTATTATGATTCTGAGACATCTCTCTGAAGAATTATCAGCCAGTACCTATCCGGGACGCGGCATCGTAGTCGGACGCTCTGAAGACGGACGATATGCGGTGACCGCTTATTTTATTATGGGACGGTCCGTGAACAGCCGGAACCGTATCTTTGTACCGGATGGAGACGGGCTTCGTACGCAGGCATTTGATCCGTCGAAGATGGAGGATCCAAGCCTGATTATCTATGCACCGGTGCGTGTGCTGGGAACCAATACGATCGTGACCAACGGTGACCAGACGGATACGATCTGGCAGGGGCTGCAGGAAGGCAAGACTTTCGGAGAATCGCTCAGGTGCAGAGAGTTCGAGCCGGACGCGCCGAATTATACTCCCAGGATCTCTGCGCTGCTGGACACCAGAGGGGGAGAGTATGAGTACAGGATGAGCATTCTCAAGAGTGCGGACGGTGATCCCTCCTGCTGTGAGAGATTCACCTATTCTTATGACAACCCCAGAGCGGGCGAGGGTCATTTCATCCACACCTACCAGTGTGACGGCAATCCGCTTCCGAGCTTCGAGGGAGAACCTGTCAGAGTTGATATCACCGGTGATATCGATTCCTTTACAGAACTGGTCTGGAACCACCTGAATGAGGATAACAAGGTTTCCCTGTTTGTCCGCTTTATCGACATACAGAGCGGGGAGTTCGAGACCCGTATCGTCAACAAGAACCAGTAACCTGCGACAAATCTGACAGTACGAAAGGATCTGATCAAAATGAAAGAATTACAGTTAAAATACGGCTGCAATCCAAACCAGAAACCATCCCGCATCTTCATGGAAGACGGCAGTGAGCTCCCGATCACGGTGCTGTGCGGGCGCCCGGGTTATATCAATTTCCTGGATGCGCTCAATGGCTGGCAGCTGGTGTCCGAGCTGAAGAGAGAGACCGGCCTTCCCGCGGCGGCATCTTTTAAGCATGTGTCGCCGGCAGGCGCAGCAGTCGGACTTCCGCTTACGAAGACACTGCGCAGGATCTACTGGGTAGATGACATGAAGGAAGATCTCTCCCCGCTTGCATGTGCGTACGCAAGGGCAAGAGGGGCGGACAGGATGAGTTCATTCGGAGATTTCATTTCCCTGTCTGACGAGTGTGACGCAGACACCGCTTCCATCATCAAGCGTGAAGTGTCGGACGGCGTCATTGCTCCCGGCTATACACAGGAGGCTCTGGAGATCCTCAGTTCCAAGAAAAATGGGAATTATGTCGTTCTTCAGATGGATCCCTGCTATCAGCCCGCGCAGCTGGAGCGCAAGCAGGTTTACGGCGTAACCTTCGAGCAGGGACGCCAGGATCTGGTGATCGACGATGCATTTCTCGGGAATGTGGTGACCAGCAACAAAGAGCTTACTCCGGAAGCGATCCGGGATATCAAGATCTCCCTGATCACCCTGAAATATACGCAGTCGAATTCTGTCTGCTTCGTAAAAGACGGGCAGGCGATCGGTGTCGGCGCAGGCCAGCAGTCCAGAGTCCACTGCACCAGACTTGCAGGTTCCAAGGCAGACAACTGGTATCTGAGACAGTGCCCGAAGGTGCTGGATCTCCCGTTCAGGGATGACATCCGCAGGGCAGACCGCGACAACGCGATCGANNGCAGAAGATCTTCACCCGAAGGCCGGAAGTCTTCACGGCCCGGGAGAAGCGTGAATGGCTGGATACCATGACAGAGGTCACACTGGGATCCGATGCCTTCTTCCCGTTCTCAGACAACATCGAGCGCGCGTACAAGAGCGGCGTCCGGTATGTCGCTGAGCCGGGCGGAAGTGTGAGAGATGACGCTGTGATCGAATGCTGTGACAAATATGGAATGACCATGGTCTTCACAGGCATCCGTCTGTTCCATCACTGAGTCATTTACTCTTAACGTTCATTTTCTTAAGAAATGTATTGATCCTGTCGACCGGGTCAAGCAGATCACTCAGGGACCCGTCATGGTTCAGCGTGTCGATGATCAGAGCCAGGAACTTGCTCAGATCGCAGCTGTGATACCAGTCTCTGGTGAAAAGTTCCGGTCTCTGATAGCTCAGGTTGGTGGTCAGGATCGAATGGAATATTCCCTTCTTATGGGCTTCGTCGAACGTGTCGAGGCCCGTGGAGAAGATACCGAAAGTGGCACAGATGAAGATCCGTGCCGCTTTTCTTTTGTTCAGCTCATGTGCGATCTCCAGGACGGTTTCACCGGAGGAGATCATGTCATCCAGGATGACCACATCTTTCCCCGCTACGGGAGAGCCCAGGAACTCATGGGCGATGACCGGATTCTTTCCGTCCTCAATCGTGGTGTAATCCTTTCTCTTGTAGAACATTCCCATATCAACGCCGAGGACGTTGGCCATGTATACCGCGCGGCTCGTTCCTGCTTCATCCGGACTGACGATCATCAGATGGTCCGGGGACACATTGAAGTCCGGAGCAACCTTGTACAGTCCCTTGAGGAACTGATAGACCGGGCGGAAATTCTCGAATCCGGACAGCGGGATCGCATTCTGGATTCTGGGATCGTGCGCTTCAAACGTGATGATATTCTCAACGCCCATGCGGACGAGATCCTTCAGCGCCTGGGCGCAGTCCAGAGATTCACGCATGGATCTGCGGTCCTGCCGGCTCTCATACAGATAGGGCATGATGACATTGATGCGTCTTGCCTTGCCGCCTATGGCCGCGATCACACGCTCAAGATCTATGAAATAATCGTCAGGGGACATATGGTTGATCTGACCCCTGAGGGGATAGGTGACACTGTAATTGCAGACATCCACCAGAAGGAAGATATCGTCACCGCGGATCGAGTCAAAGATCGTAGCCTTGCCTTCACCGCTTCCAAAACGCGGAGTTTCCGTGCGGATCAGATAATTCTTCCTGACATATCCGTGCATCTGGGCATGGGCAGGGCGTTTCTTCTCGCGCTCGGCACGCCACTGAACGATATAGTCGTTGATCTTCTTGCCCATCTCCTCACTGGACGACAGGGCGATGATCCCCAGATCGCCGATTGGCATCTCATCCAGATTCTTATTGGTCGCAGCTTTGGTGCCGGACACTTTTTTGAGAGATTTCTTTCCCGGTGTTTTCTTTCTGGAAGACTTTGAGCCAGTCTGCATAGTATGATCCCTCCTGAGAAATAACTGTTGTGCGCAAGTCCCTGAAGCCTTGTGCTTATGTATATCCGAAGCTGCTCAGCCCCGGAGTCTCTTCTGTACCCGGTTGTCCTTCCCGAAGACTTCGATCAGTGTGAAACGCTCAAGGATCCGCGATGAGATCCTCTCGGAATAGATCTTCGACAGATCCTGGATGGACAGATTGGTGGAAATGACAATCCCGAGCCCTTTCGTGATCCGGCTGCTGAGCAGCTGGAAGAGGGCCGAGACGACGAAGGCATTCACCATTTCCGTGCCCAGATCGTCGATGATCAGAAGATCGCAGCCGGACAGGTACACATCATTGACAGGGCTGTCCGCCTTGTCCTGTTCTCTGGAGAACCTGGCATCCGCCAGCCTGTCGAACAGTTCTCCGGCTGAATAGTAGATGACAGAATGCCCGCTGTCAATGAGTTCTTTTGCAATACAGTGTGTCAGGAAGGTCTTTCCTACACCTGTAGGACCGGTCAGAAGCAGATAATTGTCGAGCCTGCCGGACCGGTAATACTCCGCAAACTGCCTGCAGGAGGCAGCGGCGCTTTCCATGATCTGCCTGGAGCTCTTCCCGCTTCTGGGGTGCCGGTACTCCTCGGAATACAGGCTCATATCGAACGTGCTGAAGTTCTCCTTCTCCAGCACACTGGCAAGACCGGACTGGGTATAGAACAGCCGGACCACTTCACGCTCAAAGCAGGTGCAGCGCTTTCCGTTTACAGAGCCTGTGTCCTGGCATTTGCTGCAGGTATAGACCGGATCCAGATAATCTTCCGGAAATGAATGCTCTGCAAGAAGCCGCCTTCTCTTCTGCGCGGGATCCTCCCCGCCGGCAAGCTTCTTCAGAAGATCGCGGAAGGGAACAGCGGCGCCGCCTGCGGCGTGCATCTCCATGGGAGTGAGAAGGGATCTCACTCTGTCTGCAGCACAATGAGCAACCGCCCTGTCGAGTTCCTGAAGCTCCGGGATCGCCTTGTAAGCGATCCTGCGGTGCTCTTCCTCGATATGGTGGTTGCTGATACGTCTTCTGTCATAGACGCGCATGATGGCGTCGTATTGTGAATGTGTAAGTCCCATGCGTTATGACTCCTGTGATTTTCTCACCGGATCTGCATTCTGCGTCTCCATGATCTGCATGGCAAGATCATCCCAGTCGTTCCCGGACGGTTCGAAGTTGACAAATCTTCCTGCGGCAGCCGGGCGCTGTACTGCGCTCTGCCTGCTCTGGACCTGCCGTGCCGTCTGTGCGTGAAGCTCATCCAGCTTCTTCACATCCGCCAGAGAACGGACCTGATTCTCATGCCAGCTGCGCAGGATCGAATCCGTATAGGAAAACTGCGCTTTGCCGATCTGGAGGATCGTACGCTCACAGGCCTGACAGATCAGATCCGCGGTGAAAGCATACTCATTCAGCCAGCGGTCCATATATTCGATCTCTGCAGGTGTGGGTGTGCGGCTCTGGATTCCCAGCGCACGGAATATCTCATAGTATTCATTGCGAAGCGCACTGCCTTCGCGTCTTGCCTGCTCCGGTGTACGGATCCCCTTGCTGATCCAGTTCTGGGCAACCTTCTGGATATAGTGGAAACTCGTATGGTTATTCGAGATGCAGTACTCCAGCAGATAGTCGATCAGATCGCTGTCCATGCCCAGATCCGTCATGAAATACAGCAGAGTGCGCTGTTCTGTGGGCGTAAGAAGCCGCCCGAGATAATTCTCCGCAACGAAGATCAGCGAACGCAGCTCCTCCCTGGAAGGAGTCTTCTGGGGCTGGGCAGGGCGGAACTCGGTGATCTTGCCGCCCGCAGCTGCAGTGTCCGGTTTCTCCACAGCGGTATCGTCCAGGGCAGCAGGCGCACTCTGAGATACGCTGCGGGCAGAATCAACCGCGGCGCCACTCTGTGTATGATCGTCGCCGTCGTAGTCAAGCATCTGCATCCTCTGCCAGTAACCCATGGCACGTTTTACATCTGCTTCCGTATAATTCAGTGCATCCGCTACCTGTGAGACAGTGACATCCGTCTGTCCGTCCTGGACACAGCGAAGAAGATACAGATATATTTTCACAAAATCCCCGCTTGCAGCGGGCATGAACTGATCGATGAATGTGTTCTCAACCATGGTCATGCCGCCGGTACCCGGCAAATGAACCCGCATGAAAACACCGCCCTTTCTACTCATAGATTTCCCCTCATCATGATGAACAGACTGCGTGTGTCACATCCTGCATTTCATCACCGGTCACAGACCGGATTCTTATGCATACTCCCTGCGGCCCCCTAAGCCGTGACAGACACTGCACCCCCCCGGTGCAGATCATCTGACGCAAGAAAGTATAACACATCAGACAGACCCGGATAAGGGAATCTGTCAACGACTTATCTACAAAGAAATCAACATTTGCAGACGGCTTTATATAAATTGCGTATGCAAATATATAAAGTGCATACGCCGAAGGAAGACAAAGTTATCCACACCCCCGGATACGGGAAATGCCTGCCGCTCGTTTTGCACGAGTGACAGGCACATGTTCATGAGATTTATTCGGCCTCGGATGCGAGCAGATCTTCGCCGATCTGTACGACGTCACCGGCTCCCATGGTGATGACCAGGTCGTCTTTCTGGACGCGTTTGCGGAGGAAGTCCTCGATCTGTCTGAAGGAGGGCAGGTAGTATGCATCCGTTCCCAGATTGGCTATATTCTGGCGAAGCGTATCGGAACTGATCCCGAGGGTGTTCGTCTCTCTTGCAGCGTAGATCGGTGCAAGGACTACTTCATCTGCCAGAGAGAGCGCATCTGCAAATCCGCTCATCAGCGCCTTGGTCCGGGTGTAGGTGTGGGGCTGGAATACACACCAGATCCGGTTGTGCGGGTAATTCTTCGCAGCTTCCAGTGTTGCCCGTATCTCTGTCGGGTGATGGGCGTAGTCGTCGATCACGGACGCTCCGCACCTGAGCTGTCCCTTGACCTGGAAACGGCGGTCTGCGCCGTGGAATTCCAGAAGACCGCGGCGGCATTCGTCCATGGAGACACCCATCAGGTCAGCCGTGGCGATTGCGCAGGCTGCATTATAGATATTGTGCTCACCCGGGACACGGAGGGTGAAGCGACCCAGATCCCTTCCCTTGTGGTACAGGTTGAAGGAACCGATTCCGAAATTGTCATAGCGGATCTCTGTGGGCCAGTAGTCTGAATCCTCTGTGCCGTAAGTGATAATGGAAGCATCGATCCCTTCCGTGATCTCGGAAAGATGAGGGATCTGCGCGTTGATGATCAGCGTTCCGCCCTTCTGGATGTTTCTTGCGAAACGATGGAAAGAGTGCCGGATGTCATCCAGGTCTTTGAAGAAGTCCAGATGGTCGGCATCGATATTGAGGATCAGGCCGTACCGGGGCTTCAGGCTGAGGAAACTGTTGGTGTATTCACAGGCTTCCGCAACAAAGTTCTCCGAACTTCCGACACGGATATTGCCGCCGATCTCTTTCAGGATACCGCCCACGGAGATCGTGGGATCCAGATCCGCCTCCAGAAGGATGCAGGACAGCATGGAGGTCGTAGTGGTCTTGCCGTGGGTGCCTGCGACAGCAATGGAATTCTTGTAGTTGGCCATGATCTGGCCCAGAAGCTGGGCGCGGGTGAGCATGGGAATGCCCATCTCGACGGCCCTGACATATTCCGGGTTGTCATGATGGATCGCTGCCGTATAGACCATGACATCCGCGTCCGCGGGAATATTCTCCGCCTTCTGCGGGAAGGAGATCCTGGCTCCCTGGGAGATGAGCAGATCCGTGAGAGGAGACTGCTCCGAACCCGTGACGGTGAAACCTTCTTTTAATAATACCGAAGCCAGACCGCTCATGCTGATGCCGCCGATCCCGCAGAAATAAATATGTACTGGCTTACTGAAATCTATCTGATACATATATGTGCTCCTTTGATCCCTTTTTTACTCCCCGTCATCCTGCAGTGTCTGCAGAACATCTAACGTCTTAGTATATACTTTTAGGATACATTGTTTCAAGCCCCCCGGGAAGCATGCCTATATGCACATTGGCATTTTGCCTGCGTACAGTCTGCACAAAGGAGAATAGTCGGAATTGTGCAAATTAACGAAATAATTTAGCAGAAAAACAACATTTTCAATTTTTTACAAATTAATCATGACAAATACAGGGGTCACAGATACGTGCTTATTGTAATATTTGTTCACAAAAAGAAGGACGTGTGTTATACTGTGATTGATAGTATCTCTAGTCAGCATGTTGAGGGGTGATAACGTGGTAAAGAAAGAGATGATTGCAATGTTGCTGGCAGGAGGACAGGGCTCACGGCTGGGCGTTCTGACAGCAAAGGTTGCAAAACCTGCAGTAGCGTTTGGCGGAAAATACCGCATCATTGACTTCCCACTCAGCAATTGTATCAATTCCGGAATAGATACGGTCGGCGTGCTTACACAGTATCAGCCGCTGCGACTGAATACCCATATCGGGATCGGCATCCCCTGGGATCTGGACCGGAACGTGGGAGGCGTCACTGTCCTTCCCCCGTATGAGCAGGTGGGAAAGACAGAGTGGTATACAGGTACCGCAAACGCCATTTTTCAGAATCTGTCATATATGGAGAGCTTCAACCCGGACTATGTACTGATTCTGTCGGGAGATCACATCTACAAGATGGACTATGAAGTCATGCTGGACTTTCACAGATCCCATAATGCGGATGTGTCGATCGCCGTTATGCCTGTTCCGCAGGAAGAGGCAAGCCGGTTTGGAATTGTTGTTGCCGACAGCGACGGAAAGATCCGTGAATTCCAGGAAAAACCGGAACATCCCAAGAGCAATCTTGCTTCGATGGGCATCTACATATTCAACTGGCCGGTTCTTCGAGATGCTCTTGTTGCTCTTCGTGAGCAGGAAAGCTGCGACTTCGGCAAACATGTTATCCCATATCTCTGGGATCGCGGCAAGAATCTGGTGGCTTATGAGTTCAACGGCTACTGGAAGGATGTAGGAACCCTTGGATCTTATTGGGAAGCCAATATGGAGCTGATCGATATCATTCCTGAGTTCAACCTGTATGAAGAATTCTGGAAGATCTATACGAAGAATGATATCATTCCGCCACAGTATATATCCAGTGACGCAAGGGTTTACCGCAGTCTGATAGGAGACGGCACAGAGGTCTATGGAGAGATTACCAACTCGATCATAGGGAGCGGAGTCACAATAGAGAAAGGAGCAGTAGTACGCGATTCCATTATCATGCAGAACTGCGTCATCAAGGCAGGTGCGATACTTGACAAGGCAATTATTGCGGAAGGATCCACGATCGGACAGAAGAGCATCGTCGGATGCGGTGAAGAAGTACCCAACAGGGTCAAGCCTTCCATATATGCTTTTGGGCTCGCTGTGGTAGGCGAGAACACCGTCGTTCCGGACGGGGTCAAGATCGGCAGGAACACTGCAGTAACCGGCAACACCGTCCCGGAGGATTATCCGGACGGCTCCCTCGCCAGCGGCGAGATTCTGGATAAGGCAGGTGTTGTTTAATGAGAGCAGTCGGTATGATATTAGCCGGTGGCAACAGCTACCGCATGAAGGAGCTGTCAAACAAGAGAGCGATCGCAGCGATGCCTATAGCGGGTTCCTTCCGCAGCATCGATTTTGCACTCAGTTCAATGTCCAATTCACGTATCCAGAAGGTTGCGGTGCTTACACAGTACAACTCAAGGTCACTGAATGAGCATCTGTCATCCTCCAAATGGTGGGATTTCGGACGCAAGCAGGGCGGCCTGTATGTGTTCTCCCCCACAGTGACGGTGGATAATAACTTCTGGTACCGGGGGACAGCGGACGCGCTCTACCAGAACCTTGATTTCCTCAAGAACTGTCATGAACCTTATGTGGTCATTGCGGCAGGCGACGGTGTGTACAAGCTGGATTTCAACAAAGTCCTCGAGTATCATATCGCCAAGAAAGCCGATATTACAGTAGTGTGTAAGGAACTTCCTGCAGAGGAGGATGTCACGAGGTTCGGCGTTCTGAAGATGAATGAGGAATGCAGGATCGAACAGTTTGAGGAGAAGCCGATGGCTTCCGACGCGAACACGATCTCCTGCGGAATCTATGTAGTCCGAAGGCGCCAGCTGATTGAACTGATTGAGAAGAGCGCGGTGGAGGGAAGATTCGACTTCGTCCGTGATGTTCTCATCCGTTACAAGAATGTTAAAAGGATCTATGGGTATAAGATCGACAGTTACTGGAGCAACATCGCTTCTGTAGAAGCATACTACAGAACGAACATGGATTTCCTGAAGCCGGAAGTAAGAGATTATTTCTTCCGCCAGTATCCGGAG
>OMSN01000094.1 GCA_900313765.1 uncultured Eubacteriales bacterium | reverse complement strand
GGAATGGGAAGTCCTCTTGTCACGCCAGGAACGGCTTCTGCGTTTGGCGGTGTCAGTGAGGATCTCAGAAAACGCGGTATCCCGGTTCTGTGCTGTGACGACGGCCCCAGCGGGATGAGACTTGACTGCGGCGACCATGCATTTTCACTTCCGAGCGGAACGCTGCTGGCCAGCACATTTGATACACAGCTGAACCAGGAACTGTTTTCATTTCTCGGACTTGAGATGGTCAAGAACCGGGTCGACTGTCTGCTGGGTCCCGGGATCAATATACACAGGAACCCTCTGAACGGACGCAACTTTGAATATTTCTCGGAAGATCCTTATCTGACCGGGCGGATCGCATGCGCTCAGCTGGCAGGACTGAAGGAACAGGGAGTGAGCGGTGTCCTGAAACATTTTGCAGCCAACAACCGCGAGAGCGGACGGCATTCTCTGGACAGCATCGTCTCTGAACGGGCACTCAGGGAGATCTACCTGCGCGGTTTTGAGATCGCTGTCAGACAGGGCGGCGCAGATGCCATCATGACCTCTTACGGGCTGCTGAACGGTGTTCACACGGCCTCGCTGTACGATCTGACTACAACGATCCTGCGCGAGGAATGGGGCTTCGACGGCATCGTGATGACGGACTGGTGGGCGAGCTTCACTCCGAAGGATATCATTGATCACAGACTGGAAGGCGCTGAGCCGGACGGGGAAGATGTACCCCGGGAGGTGGACGAGAACAGGCTTCTGGATGACCTGATGAGCGGCCGTGTGTATGACTTCAGTCCGATGGTACGCGCGCAGGGGGATCTCTTTATGGTGGTCCCGGACGGCGGCAAGGACGGCGTCTGGCTGGATGAATCCGAGGATGTCAGGGGTAAGACTGTAGAGAGTGAGATGGCGAAGGTACGCGGTATCACGCAGGATCCCCGGTTCCGCGGGACAACGCTGGATGCGCTGGAGGAAAAGCGGCTGACCCGCGCGGAACTGCAGAGGTCTGCGGCAAACATCTGCCGGTTTGCCATGAAGAGCCAGGCGATGGCAAGGCTGTGCGGCCGTGAGACAACTGTGGAAGTGGTGAACGCCCCGGAAGGCGAGAAACTGGACGCGGTGGCACAGGTCACGTTTACAGAGGTTCCGGGCGAGGGACTGGTATATGACCTGTCGCATCTTGCATGCGGCAGAGGGGACGACAGCCTGCTGGGCTTTTCGATGGAAAGCGGTGCCTATTACACATTTGCCTTTGAAGGCGAATGTACGGCGGGAAAACTGGCACAGGTGCCGGTGTCCTTCTTCTTCACATCGATCCCGCTGGCGGTGATGGTGTGGAACGGAACTGACGGACAGAAGGCGGTGAAGCGTGTGCGGTTCAAGGTGACCACCAGAAGCAATGTATTCCGCCTGCATTTCGGGCAGAATGGCGTGAAACTGGACTGCGTGCGGATAACGAAGGACGGTCCGGGCGATGACAGACAGATCGGGTTGCTTCCCGACTGAGGCAGGAGATGAAAGAATCAATGAACAATACAGAAAACGGGCTGCGCAGAGGGATCATTCTCGATGTGGACGGGACTCTCTGGGATGCGGTCGAGGTGATCACGGAATCCTGGAATCTGTACGGGAAAGATGTTCCAGACGTGAGGGGAGAGATCACCTGTGAACGTATGAGGGGCTGTCTTGGGAAGACCATGCCGGCCATAGCGGATGAGGTCTATGACTACCTGCCCAGAGACCGGCGCCTGGAGGTGCTGCAGGGAGCGATGGATCTGGAGATCCGTTATATGTGGGACCACCCGGGCAGGATCTATCCGGATGTCCGCAGCACGCTGGAGCGCCTGAAGGAAGAGGGCTGGCATCTGTATATCGTCAGCAACTGCCAGAAGGGCTATATAGAGGACTTCCTTCATGCAGCAGACGCAGAGAGTCTGATCGAAGACCACCTGTGCTATGAGGATACAGAGCAGGAGAAGGACTACAACATCAGGCTGTGTGCCCAGAGAAATGAACTTGACTATGCGATGTATGTCGGTGATACGGCAGGAGATCTGCAGTCGGCAGTAAAGGCAGGGACGGATTTTGTATTTGCCTCCTACGGGTTCGGCGACGTGACCGGGATGGAGGGTGTAAAGGGCGAGATCAGCTCCTTTGCACAGCTTCCGCAGATCGCCGGGCAGATCATGGCCGGGAAGGAATGATATGTTTCTTGCACAGAACTGGAAAGACTATGAAGTAATTGATACCTCGGGCGGTGAGAAACTGGAGCGCTGGGGAAAGTATATCCTCCTTCGCCCGGATCCGCAGGTCATCTGGAACACTCCGAGGAAGGATCCGAAATGGCGCAGGATCAATGCGCATTACCACAGATCAGGCTCAGGCGGAGGCGACTGGGAATTCTTTGATCTTCCGAAACAGTGGACGATCGGATATACGCTGGGCGGCAGGGAACTCACCTTCCATCTGAAGCCGTTTTCCTTCAAGCATACCGGGCTGTTCCCGGAGCAGGCAGCCAACTGGGAATGGTTTTCCGGGAAGATCCGCAGCGCTGTGGCAGCCGGAAGGCAGATCAGGGTACTGAACCTGTTTGCCTACACCGGAGGGGCAACACTGGCAGCTGCTTCGGCAGGAGCTTCCGTGACCCATGTGGATGCCTCTAAGGGAATGGTCAACTGGGCAAAGGAAAACGCTGCCGCATCCGGCCTGTCGGATGCACCGATCCGCTGGCTGGTGGATGACTGCAAGAAGTTTGTGGAGAGAGAGATCCGCAGGGGCAACCATTATGATGCGATCATCATGGACCCGCCGTCTTATGGCAGAGGGCCAAAGGGCGAACTGTGGAAGATGGAAGACAACATTCATGAACTGGTTCACCTGACAGCGCAGCTGCTGTGCGAGAAGCCTCTGTTCTATCTGATCAACTCCTATACCACCGGGCTCGCACCGGCAGTTCTGACATACCTGATCAGTGTGGAAGTCGCTTCCAGGTTCCAGGGCAGGGTGGACTCGCAGGAGGTCGGCCTTCCTGTGACAGATACGAACCTGGTGCTTCCCTGCGGCGCAGCCGGCAGATGGTGGAGCGAATAAAGATCCTGTGAGAAGAGTGATAAAGATGGAGAATACCGCAAGAAATCAGGAAATCAAATACATGGAGGAGATCTCCCTCAACGCATGGCCGTCTTACCGCATAGAGCTGTATGATGGCTGGCTTCTGAGGTATTCCCACAATTACACGTACCGTACGAATTCCGTGGAGCAGATCGGGGAGAGCACCATACCGGTGAGCGAGAAGATCTCCTACTGCGAGGATGTGTACAGGGCACTGCACTGTCCCACCAACTTCAAGATCCATCCGCTTCTGGATCCTTCTTTTGATGCCATGCTGCAGGAGCGCGGGTATCAGGTCCGGCACACGACAGAGGTTATGACTGCCGAGATTGCCGCTCTGGATCTCATGCATCTGGAAGACAGGGAATACCTGTTTGAGAACCGGCTGCATCTTCCGACGCTGGTGCATTATGAAAATGACATAACGGTGGAACTGAAGGCATTCGTGACCGACGAATGGCTGAAGGGACTCTTCTCCCTGAACGGGACTTCGGATCCGACACTTCGCCGGATCGTGCCCAAGATGTATGCCGCGATCCCGAAGCGCACCATCGTTGCCTCCATCGAACTGGACGGGAGGATCGTTGCGACAGGTCTTGCGATCTGCGACCGGGAGTGGGCAGGGATCTATGCGATCTACGTCACTCCCAGCTGCTGGAAGCGGGGATATGCCAGAGCCGTCTGCTCGACGCTTCTGCGTGAAGCTGCGGAACTTGGCGCCGTGAAGGCATATCTTCAGGTCGTGCAGGGCAACGTAAGAGCCAAGAGACTGTACCAGTCCATGGGCTTTGAAGACTTTTACACCTACTGGTTCAGGAGCTTCAGGGGAACAATCTGATATTGCAATCCACCTCATATTCGTGTATACTTTCCACAATTTGGGCATAAGAAACAAGTGCATGAAAGGCAGGTATACTGGATGGACAATGCATATCTGATCCTGGAGGACGGAACGAAATTCTGCGGGAAAAGCATAGGATCACGCAGAGAAGTCATTTCCGAGGTAGTCTTTAACACATCTATGACAGGCTATCTCGAAGTGCTGACGGACCCATCTTACGCAGGGCAGGCACTGGTGATGACCTATCCGCTGATCGGCAATTACGGTATCAGTATCGAGGATATGGAATCCTCAAGAGCATGGCCGGATGCATTCATTGTCCGGGAATTATCCCGGATCCCTTCCAACTTCCGCTCGGAAGACACCATTCAGAATTTTCTACAGCGCTATGATATACCGGGAATCTCCGGGATCGACACCCGCGCTCTCACTATACTTCTCCGTGAAAAAGGGACCATGAACGGTCTGATCACAACACGTGAATACTCAGATTCCCAGATCCGGGATCTGCTTCCGACGATCCGTGCCTACACCACCGGTAAGGTAGTGGAGAAGGTCACCTGTGCGAAGAAATATGAATTCACGGATCCCGGTGACAATGTTCCCCAGCCTTCCACAGTGGGTGTGCGAAATGAACTCTCGGAAGAGATGCAGCAGCAGCTCTGCAGGAGGCACTTCAGGGTTGCGCTGATGGACTTCGGCGCAAAGAGAAACATTGCCCGCAGCCTTGTACGGCGCGGATGCAGGGTTACCGTATATCCGGCCCACACAACGGCGGAAGAGATCCTGCAGGATAAGCCGGACGGCATCATGCTGTCCAACGGCCCCGGAGATCCGAAAGAGTGCACGCAGATCATAGAAGAGATCCGCAAACTCTACGACTCGGATGTCCCGATCTTCGCGATCTGTCTGGGACATCAGCTGATGGCCCTGGCCACGGGCGGGGATACCTACAAGATGAAGTATGGGCACCGCGGCGGCAATCATCCGGTCAAGGACCTGAAGACCGGCAGAGTGTACATTTCCTCGCAGAATCACGGATATGTGGTCGATGTGGATCACATAGATCCGAACCTGGCTGTACCTGCGTTCCGGAATGTCAATGACGGAACTAATGAAGGACTTGCCTATCTCAATAAGAAGATCTTTACGGTCCAGTTTCATCCGGAGGCCTGTCCGGGTCCCCAGGATTCAGGGTATCTGTTTGACCGTTTCCTGATGATGATGAATAACTGATGAGGCGTGAATGCTGAAGAGAAAGGAATCCCATGCCGAAACATCCAGACATTAAAAAAGTTCTTGTAATCGGATCCGGTCCGATCATCATCGGCCAGGCTGCCGAGTTTGACTATGCAGGCACACAGGCCTGCAGGAGCCTGCGTGAGGAAGGAGTGGAAGTCATTCTTCTCAACTCCAACCCTGCGACGATCATGACGGATAAAGATATCGCGGACCATGTCTACATCGAACCGCTGACCGTGGAAGTGGTGGAGCAGGTCATAGAGAAGGAGAAGCCTGACAGTATTCTGCCGACGCTCGGAGGACAGGCAGGACTGAACCTGGCGATGGAACTGGAGGAGAGAGGTTTCCTCAAGGATCATGACGTCAGGCTGATCGGGACGACTTCCCGCACCATCCGGAGGGCAGAAGACCGCCTTGAGTTCAAGGAAGCCATGGAGAAGATCCATGAGCCGGTCGCACCTTCCAGGGTCGTTAAGAATATTGAGGACGGAGAAGCATTTGCCAGGAGCATCGGATATCCGGTGGTTCTGCGTCCTGCTTACACACTGGGCGGATCCGGCGGCGGAATCGCTTCGAACCAGGAGGAACTGGATGAGATCCTGGCAAACGGCCTGCGCCTGTCCAGAGTCGGAGAGGTTCTGGTGGAACGTTCGATCGCAGGCTGGAAAGAGATCGAATATGAAGTGATGCGCGATGGCGCGGGCAATGTCATCACGGTATGCAACATGGAGAACATCGATCCGGTGGGCGTCCATACGGGCGACTCGATCGTTGTCGCGCCGTCACAGACTCTGGGAGACAAGGAATACCAGATGCTCCGGACCTCCGCGCTCAATATCATCACGGAGCTGGGGATCACCGGCGGCTGCAATGTGCAGTACGCCCTGAAGCCGGATACATTTGAATACTGCGTAATCGAGGTCAATCCCCGCGTATCCAGGTCATCCGCCCTTGCATCCAAGGCAACCGGCTATCCGATCGCCAAGGTGGCAGCCAAGATCGCACTGGGCTATACGCTGGATGAGATTCCGAATGCCATCACCGGGAAGACCTGTGCATCCTTCGAACCGATGCTGGATTACTGCGTCGTCAAGATGCCAAGGCTTCCCTTTGACAAGTTCATCACCGCAAGGCGCGATCTGACTACCCAGATGAAGGCGACCGGCGAAGTGATGAGCATCTGCACCAGCTTTGAAGGCGCTCTGATGAAAGCGATCCGCTCTCTGGAGCAGCACGTGGACAGCCTGATGAGTTATGATTTCTCAGACCTGGACGACGCACAGCTTCACAGACAGCTTCGGCAGGTGGACGA
>OMSN01000175.1 GCA_900313765.1 uncultured Eubacteriales bacterium | reverse complement strand
GCAGCCTCCACGTCATACTCCTCCGGAAATGAATCCTTCCCGGGGTTTTCGATCCTCTCATCACCGCAGAACACATCCACCAGGATGGCTTTGTGGCCTTTCTTCCTGAGCGCAAGGCATACCTGCGTTCCGGAAACGATGGAGATCTCTCTCTCTGTGCTGATCCCGCCTGCAAGAACTACTATCTTCATATCTGTTAATCCCCCCTGAATCTCTATTCGTACGCTGATGCACGGCCTGCCTTCTTCATACCGTGAACCGGCTGTGCTTCCGCACATCCGCCGCTGCTGCGCAGCTTCTGTTCACGGTTGAAGGGGGCAGCCCCGCTTCGCGGTTTTGCTTCGACTCGGGATGGCTGCCGCTTACAGGCATGCCTGACGCTTCAGCCATTCAGAGTCGAAGCACCGTGCATCGGCGCATACAGTATGTTTCAGATTACCACCATCTGGGCTTCTGTGCAAACTTCACTTTCCGGCGTGCTGCCAGCACCACTGCGCTTTTGGGCGGAAGTGTAACGGTCAGCTCTCCGTACTCTACCGGATATTTCTTCCTCTCTGTTGTCCAGGACTGTGCGTCCGTGGCAAAGATCTGCGTCATCTCCCCGTCCATGCTCACTCCTGCGATCCAGACCGGAAGGGTCACTTCCATCTTCTCGTCGGAGTTATTGAATGCGCAGACGATCTTATGATCCTTGTTGAATCTGGCGTAGGAGATGAAGTCTTTATCTCCCTTCAGGAACCGGACCGAACCGCTGCGGAGCACCTCGTGTTCCCTGTGCATCGCGATGGCGTCCTTGTGGAACTGCAGCATCTGCAGGTCTTCCTTTCCCCAGGGATAGGTCCGGCGGCTGTCGGGATCTGTGAATCCTGTCACGCCTGCCTCGTCTCCGTAATACAGGGTTGGTGCACCAGGCCAGGTCATCTGGAATATGACGGCTTCCCGCATCACGGCAGGATCGACATTTTCTGATGCCGCATCGTAGTCGTAGTCCGAGACTCTCCCTGTCTTATGGTTTGTTCGTGTCAGGAACCGGGAGTGATCGTGGTTCGACAGCTGATTCATGGAACACAGGAGTGAAGACTGCATGAAAGCGCACATATTTCTCTCCATGGTAGTGCGGAAATTCCATGCGTCTCCAATCAGTTCCGGACGGAATTCATCCGAGTGCTTCTCCATGCCGGTAAAAAACCAGGTCATGGGTTCCATGAACGCATCATAGTTCATTACTGTGTCCCACTGGTCCCCGGCAAGCCAGTCTGAGGCATTGCCGTAATGCTCCGCGATGATGACAGCATCCGGATTGGCGGCCTTCACCTCATGGCGGAAAGCTCTCCAGAACCTGTGATTGAATTCCGTGCTGTGCCCCAGGTCTGCAGCCACATCCAGCCTCCAGCCATCCGCATTGTAAGGCGGAGACACCCATTTTCGCGCAATATACAAAATGTAGGAACGAAGCTTCTCCGACTCCTCGTAATTGAGCTTCGGGAGCGTATCATGCCCCCACCAGCCATCGTAGGATCCATTTTCCGGCCAGTCGGACTTCTCTTTCCGGTCAAATGCAAAATAATCCAGATAAGGAGAGTCGGAAGACCGGTACGCGCCGGGTTCATACCCCTCTTCTTCACTGTAGATCTTCTCCCGGTCCAGCCACTTGTTGAAAGACCCGCAGTGGTTGAAAACCCCATCCAGGATCACCCGGATCCCGCGCGCGTGCGCTTCGCTGATCACCTGCCTGATCCTGGGTATCGTACTTGTGATTCGAAGGGGATACGAACAGCGGATTGAAATAGATCGCCTCGATCCCCAGTTCCTTCAGGTAGTCCAGCTTCTGCCGCACGCCTTCCAGGTCTCCCCCGTAGAAGTTCGCCACGTCCATGCTCTCCGGTCTCTGATACCATTCTTTCACATGGTGTGCATGCCGCCCCACATAGTAATACTCATCATCCAGCACGTCATTGGACGGATCCCCGTTGAAGAAGCGATCGATGTAGATCTGATACATGACAGCGCCTTTGGCCCAGTCGGGCGTGGAGAATCCCGGACACAGCCGGAAGGCTGTCACATCCTCCAGCCGGTTCACAAGTCCGCTCTTGCCCAGCATCTGGCGGGTATTGCCGCTGATGATCTGGAAATGGTAGCACAGAGTATCCCTTCCCATCTGCACCCTGGTGCTGTAGAAATCAAAGACACCCTGCGTCTTCTCAAAGTCCAGCTTCTGGCGCAGGTGCTCGCTCACCAGCCACACCTCGTCCACATTGGCTTTGGCTGTGCGCACACGGAATGTC
This sequence comes from uncultured Eubacteriales bacterium, assembly GCA_900313765.1. Classification (GTDB taxonomy): domain Bacteria; phylum Bacillota; class Clostridia; order Lachnospirales; family Lachnospiraceae; genus Porcincola. Next base: position 3,338 of record OMSN01000175.1, on the reverse strand, counting down.
ACCATATCCCCGACCTTTGGCTCCGGGGGGGAGACATAGTCCGCACTCTCATCCGCAAAAACCGCATCTCTGTTCAATGTAGGGATCATCTCCATCACATAACGGGATGTCCGCATGGCCTGACTGAATGTTTCCCGGTTTTTCTGTCCGTTCATTTTGGTTTTCCTTTATCAAAATTAGAAAAGGAACAACGCCTGAACGCTGTCCCTTTTCATTGGAGAAGGTATTCTCTTATGGGGTGTAGCAAAACTATTTATGTATTGTGTATTGGGGTTTTACACAATAGTACTATAGCATAAATTTCAAAATCGGTGTGCCCAAACTTGTCTAAATAAATTTTTGAAATTTGTGCAGTTTGTCCAAACTTGAATAAACAACTGCCAGCGCTGCATTATTTATTCATTTCAGACACGGTTTTTTCAGAACAGAGCCTCGAATTCCTCACGGGTCAGCTTCTCTTTCTCGATCAGCAGCTGTGCCGATCTGTCGAGCACATCCATCCTGGACGTGATCAGTTCCCGGGCCTTCGCATAGGCTTCGTCGATGATCCGCTTCACCTCTTCGTCAATGACGGAAGCGATCCGCTCGCCATACTGACGGGTGTGGGCAAGGTCTTTGCCGATGAAGATCTCGTCTTCACTCTGCTCATAATTGATCGGTCCCAGTTTCTCCGAGAAACCGAATTTGGTAACCATCGCCCTTGCTGTCGCGGTAGCCTGCTTGATGTCCTGCGACGCACCTGTGGTGATATCCCCTATGACCAGTTCCTCCGCGACACGGCCGCCCAGTGCAACCACGATGTCCTGGAACATTCTGCCTCTGGTCTCGAACATGTAGTCCTGCTCGGGAAGCGGCATCGTATAGCCCGCCGCCCCGTGCCCGGTGGGTATGATCGATATTGTATGGACCGGCCCGACATCAGGAAGAAGATGGAACAGGATCGCATGTCCGGACTCATGGTAAGCGGTGATCCGCTTCTCCTTGTCAGAGATCACACGGCTGTGCTTCTCCGCTCCGATTCCGATGCGGATAAATGCCTGCTCAATATCGTTCTGTCTCAGGAACGCTCTCTTCTCCTTGGCTGCAAGGATCGCAGCCTCATTCATCAGATTCTCCAGATCCGCTCCGGTGAATCCGGCTGTAGTCCGTGCCACAGCCTCCAGATCCACATCATCCGCAAGAGGCTTATTCTTCGAATGAACCTTCAGGATCTCCTCACGCCCTTTTATATCCGGGCGCCCGACTGTGACCTGGCGGTCAAATCTTCCGGCTCTGAGGATCGCAGGATCCAGTATGTCCACACGGTTTGTGGCCGCCATCACGATGATGCCCTCATTCTCAGAGAAACCGTCCATCTCGACAAGCAGCTGGTTCAGTGTCTGCTCACGTTCGTCATGGCCGCCGCCCATGCCTGTACCTCTGCGGCGTCCGACTGCGTCGATCTCATCGATAAACACGATACAGGGCTGATTCTTCTTCGCTTCTTCGAACAGATCCCTGACACGGCTTGCGCCGACACCAACGAACATCTCGACAAAGTCTGATCCGGAGATCGAGAAGAACGGAACTCCTGCCTCGCCTGCCACTGCCCGCGCGATCAGGGTCTTACCGGTTCCGGGAGGGCCGACCAGGATCACGCCCTTCGGGATCCTGGCTCCAACCTGCAGGAACTTGCCCGGATCGGACAGGAAATCGACGATCTCCGCCAGTTCTTCCTTCTCTTCCTGGAGGCCTGCCACGTCTGCAAATGTGACCTTCCTGGCATCCGGGGTGAACATTTTCGCCCGGCTCTTGCCGAAGTTCATCATGGCAGAACCGCCGCCGCCCTGCTGGCGGTTCAGGAACATGATCAGGAAGACGACCAGGGCTCCGGTCATCAGCACCGGAATGATCATCGTAAACAGCGTACTGCGCCTGCTCACGTCCTCTATACTGACTGTAACATCATACTCACTCAGCTTCTCAACTGCCCGGGTCGTATCCGTAACATTGACCGTCAGGACTTCATTCTCCGAGGTCGTGACCTGCAGGGTCCCGGTGGGGACCTCCTCATTCTGGACCACCAGCACCTTGGAGACCTGGCCCTTCTCCAGCATTGCTGTCAGTTCCCTCTCCGTAATGTCACTGCGTCCGTTGAAGCTGTCACGCAGCGCAAAGATCAGGAAAATGCACAGCATGCCAAGCAGTATGTAAAAGCCTGTGCTTCTGGTTGTCCTATTCAAAATCGATTACTCCTCTGTGAGTGACAGAACTCCTATATACGGAAGATTGCGGTATCTCTGATCATAATCCAGACCATATCCGATCACGAACTCATCCGGGATCCGGAATCCCTGATAATCCACCTCCACGTCCACTTCCCTGCGCTCCGGCTTGTCAAGCAGCGTGCACAGACGGATCGATGCAGGATTGCGGCTGGACAGATTCTTCAGCAGGTAGCTGAGCGTATGTCCGGAGTCAATGATATCCTCCACTACCAGCACATCCTTCCCTTCGATCGGCTCGTCAAGGTCTTTGATCAGCTTGACAACGCCTGAGGACTTGGTTCCGGCTCCGTAACTGGAGACAGACATGAAATCCAGTGTCACCGGGACTGTGATTCTCTTGGCAAGCTCACAGATAAAGAAGATGCTTCCCTTCAGTATGCCGATCAGGTGTACCTGTTTTCCCTCATAGTCCTTGCTGATCTGCTCTCCCAGCTGTGCGATTCTCTCATCAACCTTGTCTTCCGGAATCAGAATTCTTGTTGTCTCTTTCATCAGTCTCTCCTGTCAGCCGTCCTTCGGCTCTTCATGCCCGCCTGGGCAGGTGACCATAATCTCTGCGTAATGAGCGCCTTCCGATACCCTGGCTGCTTCACTGATACGGTGTCCGACCACCCATAGAACATGACTCTCCTGCGCAATGAGCAGGATCTCGTCCCGTCTGTCCCGGGGAATCTTCTCATCGATCAGGTAATCCTTCAGTTTCCTGCGCCCGCCTTCGGAATTGACAACCAGCCAGTCGCCTTCCTTCCTGGTGCGGAGCGTGATATACGGAATCATTGTATCATACGCCAGAGTCTTCGTGTACTTCTTTTTGGAGATCGGCCCCCCTTCCCAGATCCCGAAGCGCACCTCCACTGTCCCACAGCCATCTATGCTGTATGTACCGCTGCATCCGGCCGGGATCTCCACCGCAGGAGCATCGGAAATTCTTCTGTTCCAGTCTCTCCCGCGCCGGATCGCGATGATCCCCTCTTCCCGGACCGCCACCAGGTCCTGCGGAAGGCTGATCCTTCTGCCATTATCCATTCCGGCAAGTGCCATCAGGGATTCCACATGCTCCCTGCCGATATC
>OMSN01000125.1 GCA_900313765.1 uncultured Eubacteriales bacterium | reverse complement strand
GGAATTCATCCAGAGATTCTCCGCCAACGCTTCCAAGTCCAAGCAGGCGACGAGCCGCAAGAGAGCACTGGAGAAGATCCAGCTGGATGACATCCGTCCCTCCAGCAGGAAGTATCCCTACATTGATTTCCGCCCCGACCGTGAGATCGGAAACGAAGTCCTGGAGGTCCACAACATCTCCAAGACCGTGAACGGCGTGAAACTTCTGGACGATATCTCATTTACCCTGGGACATGATGACAAGGTCGCCTTTGTCGGCGGAAATGAGATCGCCAAGACGATGTTCTTCCGAATCCTGATGGGGCTGGAAGAGCCGGATGAAGGAACTTTCAAGTGGGGCGTCACGACTACCAGGGCTTATTTCCCCAAGGATTATACGGAAGAATTCGACAATGATCTGACCATCGCCCAGTGGCTGACCCAGTATTCCGAGATCAAGGACCAGACTTATGTCAGAGGCTTCCTGGGCCGTATGCTGTTTGCAGGCGAGGACGGCGACAAATATGTCAGAGTCCTGTCGGGAGGAGAGAAGGTCAGATGTCTGTTCTCCAAGATGATGATCTCCGGGGCAAATGTGCTGATCTTTGACGAACCTACGAACCATCTGGACATGGAATCCATCACCGCGCTGAACAACGGCATGATCAAGTTCCCGTCCGTGCTTCTGTTCTCGTCCCGCGACCATCAGATCGTACAGACTACGGCGAACCGGATCATGGAGATCCTTCCGAACGGCAAGATGATCGATAAGATCACGACTTATGACGAGTATCTGGCAAGCGATGAGATGGCGAGAAAGAGAACCGTCTACACATCGCTGGTTACAGATGAGGAAGATTTTTCAACAGAAGAATAATTTTTCGAAATCGTGCTTAAAATCTGTTTCGCAAAATAGACTTTCATGTTTAAGTATGTTAATATGTCTATGGTTGAGCGCGCAATACGAAAGGCAGCGGCTGTCAGCTGCCTTTTTTGCGTGTTTGAGAAACACTAAATGATCCAAGAAGGAGGATTACAAAATGGCAAGACAAATGAAGACCATGGATGGTAATCAGGCTGCGGCATTTGCTTCGTATGCATTTACCGATGTCGCTGCTATGTACCCGATTACCCCGTCGTCCGTTATGCCGGAGCATACTGACGAATGGGCAACCCAGGGAATGAAGAACATCTTTGGCCAGACCGTCCAGATCACTGAGATGCAGTCTGAGGCAGGTGCCGCAGGTGCTGTTCACGGTTCTCTGGCAGCAGGCGCTCTTACTACAACCTACACAGCTTCACAGGGACTTCTGCTGATGATCCCGAACCTCTACAAGTGCGCAGGCGAGAGACTTCCGGGCGTATTCGACGTATCCGCACGTGCTCTTGCATCCCACGCTCTGTCGATCTTCGGTGACCATTCCGATGTCTACGCATGTCGTCAGACCGGTGCCTGCATGCTCTGCGAATCGAGCGTACAGGAGGTCATGGACCTGACTCCGGTCGCACACCTTTCCGCAATCCAGGGCCGTCTTCCGTTCATTAACTTCTTCGATGGTTTCCGTACTTCCCATGAGATCCAGAAGATCGAGCAGTGGGACTTCGAAGATCTCAAGGAGATGTATGATTTCGATGCTCTGCAGGCATGGAGAGATCAGGCTCTGAACCCGAACCATCCGGTTGAGAGAGGTTCTGCACAGAACCCGGATATCTTCTTCCAGGCTCGTGAAGCAATCAACCCGTACTATGATGATATGCCGGCGATCGTCCAGGCTAACATGGACAAGATCAATGCCAAGATCGGAACAGACTATAAGCTGTTCAACTACTATGGCGCACCGGATGCTGAGCGCGTAATCATCGCTATGGGCTCTGTCAATGATACCATTGAAGAGACGATCGATTATCTGCTTGCAAAGGGTGAGAAGGTCGGCGTTGTCAAGGTTCGCCTGTATCGTCCGTTCAGCGCGAAGGCATTTGTCGAAGCGATTCCGGAGACAGCGAAGTACATCACCGTCCTCGACAGAACGAAAGAGCCGGGCTCCATCGGCGAGCCGCTGTATCTTGACGCTGTCGCAGCATTCAAGGGAACGAAGTTCGAGACCACTCCGGTCTTCTCCGGACGTTATGGCCTTGGTTCCAAGGATACAACACCGGCACAGATCGTTGCTGTATTCGAGAACACTGAGAAGGCGAAGTTCACGATCGGTATCGTCGATGACGTGACGAACCTCTCTCTTCCGACCGGACCGGCTCTGGTTACCACTCCGGAAGGAACCACAAACTGCAAGTTCTGGGGTCTTGGTGCTGACGGTACCGTCGGTGCAAATAAGAACTCCATCAAGATCATCGGTGACAACACCGACATGTACGCACAGGCTTACTTCGATTATGACTCCAAGAAGTCCGGCGGCGTGACGATGAGCCACCTCCGCTTCGGTAAGAAGCCGATCAAGTCCACCTATCTGATCCATCAGGCGAACTTCGTAGCATGCCACAACCCGGCATACATGCGCAAGTACAACATGGTACAGGAACTGGTTGACGGCGGTACTTTCCTTCTGAACTGCGCATGGGATGATGAGCAGCTTGAGAAAGAGCTTCCGGGACAGGTCAAGGCATTCATTGCAAACCACGGAATCAAGTTCTACACCATCGATGGCGTTAAGATCGGTATCGAAGTCGGCATGGGCCCGACCCGTATCAATACCATCCTTCAGTCCGCATTCTTCAAGCTCACCGGCATCATTCCGGAAGAGCAGGCGATCGACCTCATGAAGGCAGCTGCAAAGGCTACCTACGGCCGCAAGGGCGATGATGTTGTCAAGAAGAACTGGGATGCAATCGATGCAGGCGCCAAGCAGGTTCATGAAGTAAAGGTTCCGGAATCCTGGAAGGATTGCGCGGATGAAGGACTTGACTTCAAGAAGGCTACAGAAGGCCGCCAGGATGTCGTTGATTTCGTCAACAACATTCAGACCGCTGTCAGTGCTCAGGAAGGCAACAATCTTCCGGTTTCCGCATTCAAGGATTATGTGGATGGCACGACTCCGTCCGGCGCAGCAGCTTACGAGAAGCGCGGAATCGCTGTTATGGTTCCGGTATGGAATTCCGAGAACTGTATCCAGTGTAACCGCTGCGCATATGTCTGCCCGCATGCTGTTATCCGTCCGGTTGCTCTGACCGAAGAAGAAGCAGCAGCACTTCCGGAAGGACAGGCTTGCCTGCCGATGACCGGCATGAAGGAATACAAGTTCGCGATCGTCGTATCCGCATACGACTGCACGGGCTGCGGTTCCTGCGCAAATGTCTGCCCGGGCAAGAAGGGCGCGAAGGCTCTCGAGATGAAGCTCTTTGCAGAGAACGAAGCAGAGCAGGCAGGATTCGATTATGCAGTGAAGCTCGAGCCGAAGCAGGATGTCATCGACAAGTTCAAGGCAGAGACCGTCAAGGGATCTCAGTTCAAGCAGCCGCTGCTTGAGTTCTCAGGCGCCTGCGGCGGATGCGGAGAGACTCCGTATGCGAAGCTGGTTACCCAGCTGTTCGGCGACAGAATGTACATCGCAAATGCGACCGGATGCTCCTCCATCTGGGGCAACAGCTCACCGTCCACTCCGTACACCATGAACAGCAAGGGACAGGGCCCGGCATGGTCCAACTCCCTGTTCGAAGATGCTGCTGAGTTTGGTATGGGCATGCTGCTTGCACAGAATGCACTGCGTGACAGCCTCAAGTCCAAGGTCGAAGCTCTGATGGCAGACGGCAAGGTCGTTGCAGAAGGTCAGGCATGGATCGACACCTTCATCGACGGCAAGGCAAACGGCCCGGCTACGGAAGCACTGATCGCAGCTCTGGAAGCTGACGGAAGCGATGCTGCCAAGGCAGTTCTGAAGGATAAGGATTACCTGTCCAAGAAGAGCCAGTGGGTATTCGGTGGTGACGGATGGTCCTATGACATCGGATTCGGCGGTGTGGATCACATCCTGGCATCCGGCAAGGACATCAACGTCTGCGTCTTCGATACCGAGGTTTATTCCAACACAGGCGGACAGTCCTCCAAGGCTACCCCGACCGGTGCAGTCGCTCAGTTCGCTGCAGCAGGTAAGGAAACCCGCAAGAAGGATATGGCTTCCATCATGATGAGCTATGGTGATGTCTATGTCGCTCAGGTTGCAATGGGTGCAGACTACAACCAGTGCATCAAGGCATTTGCAGAAGCAGAAGCTTATCACGGACCGTCCATCGTGCTCTGCTACGCACCGTGCATCAACCACGGCATCAAGAAGGGCATGGCAAAGGCACAGACCGAAGAGCAGCTCGCTGTCGAGGCAGGCTACTGGCATCTGTTCCGTTACAATCCGGCACTCAAGGCCGAGGGCAAGAATCCGTTCACACTGGATTCCAAGGCTCCGACCGGAGTATACGAAGAGTTCCTTGATGGAGAAGTCCGTTACAACTCCCTCAAGAGAGCGAATCCGGAGCGTGCGGCTAAGCTGTGGGCTAAGAACAAGGCAGAGGCTGAGGAGCGCTATGCATACCTCAACAAGCTGGTCAAGCTCTACGGTACAGAAGAGTGATTCTCCTGCGCGCAGGGGAGTGAACATCAACTGCGCAGCATAGAGTAAAACTTCACAGAAACAATCGGACTGCCGTCCCATATGGGGCGGCAGTCCTTTTTTACTGCATCATGTTCCGTCACAATTCTTTCTGCCTGGGCCGGCTCGGAACCTGAAAATGCTGCACGCCGGGGATCATTCTGCAATGGAAAAGATACCAGAACGGAGAGTGCGCATTGCACACATCGTTCTGTAACGCTGTTTTTTTGCCTGACAGAGGGGATAGAAAAAGGTTAGGTGTGTTGTAGGTGACTGTGCTCTTTTTTACAATATTTGTATGAACAGCGCCGTTGACAGCGCCCGGATCGTCCGGAGGGAGAGAGAGGTATAATATGCGCACAATACACACAAACAGAATGAAGCCCAGGAGAGTTTTAACCCTTACAGCGGCAATGGCAGTGTCACTTGTTCTTGCGGCACAGTCCGTACCAGCTGCAGAGATAGAAACAGGTGTCATACTTTCAGAAGATATTCTGGAAGAAAGTGTGACGGACAATACAGTCGAACTCTTAAATGTATCGGAAGAAGATCCGACCGTATTGACAGCAGATACAGAGAACGAGGAGAGTATTGTTCTGGAGAATCTGATATCTGAAGATCAGGATGAAGGATTCTTACAGGAGGATGGTATCGTAGATTATACGGAAGAAAGTACAGAAACAGATAGTGTGACAGAAAACACATTCATTCTGGAGGCTGCAGAGGATAATCTGGCTTCCGGACTGGAAGAAACTGTCCAAACAGAAAGTATGGAAGAAGTATCCGGATCGGGGGGAGGAAATGTTGAACTGTTTACGGATCCTCTCCTT
>OMSN01000038.1 GCA_900313765.1 uncultured Eubacteriales bacterium | reverse complement strand
GAGCTTGCACAGATCTATGAGACTGGAACCGGCAAGATCAAAGTCCGCGGCAAGGTGGAAGTTGAGAAAGTGCCCCGCTCTGAGCGCCAGAGGCTTGTGATCACGCAGATTCCCTACACCATGATCGGAGCAGGGATCGGCAAGTTCCTCAATGACGTTGCGGCCCTTGCGGACAGCAAGCTGGGAAGTGATATCTCTGATATTTCCAACCAGTCGTCCAAGGAAGGCATCCGGATCGTCCTGGAACTTCGCAAAGGAGCGGACCCGGATTACATCGAAAAACTTCTGTACAAGAAGACGCGCCTGGAAGATACTTTCGGCGTCAATATGCTGGCAGTCTCCGACGGAAGGCCGGAGACCCTCTCGCTGCATGACATCCTGGAAGCCCATATTGACTTCCAGTTTGAAGTGACGACCAAAAAGTATCAGAGCATGCTGGACAGCGAGCTGCAGAAGAAAGAGATCCAGGAAGGCCTGATCCGTGCAGTCGATGTCATCGATCTGATCATAGAGATCCTGCGCGGCTCCAGAGACCGCGCCATGGCAAAGAACTGCCTGGTGAACGGTATCACAGAAGGCATCCGTTTCAAGTCCAGAAAATCAAAATCGGATGCCGCGAAACTGCGGTTTACCGATGCGCAGGCACAGGCGATCCTGGAGATGCGTCTGTACAAACTGATCGGACTTGAGATCGACGCTCTTACTGCGGAGTTCAATGAGACCGTGAAGAAGATCGAACTCTATACGGATATCCTGAACAATTACAGTTCGATGGCAGACGTGATCGTACGGCAGCTGGAAGACTTCAGGAAAGAATATGCAGTGCCGAGGAAGACACAGATCACCGAGGCGGAAGCAGTCGTCCTGGAAGTCAGGAAGGCTGAGGCATTCCCGGTCGTGTTCCTCATGGACCGTTTCGGATACGCCCGGACGATCGATGAGAGTATCTATGAGAAAAACAGGGATGCCGCCGATGAAGAGAACCGGATCGTCCTTCACTGCATGAGCGACTCCAGGCTGTGCGTGTTCACAGATATCGGCAGGCAGCATATCCTGAAAGCAGAGAAGGTTCCGCACGGCAAGTTCCGCGACAAGGGAACTCCGATCGATAATCTGTGCAATTACGACTCTTCGGCAGAATCGTATCTGCAGGTCTATTCTCTTGACGAGATAAAGACGCAGCAGCTGATCTTCACGACGGCACACGGATACATCAAGGTTGTGGAAGGTTCCGAGTTCGACGTTGCCAAGCTCACGGTAGCCGCGACTAAGCTGGAGGAAGGAGACCGGCTGATCGACGTACATCCGGCACATTTCCAGGCAGGAATGGTGATCGCGACCAGGAACCATTATCTGCTTCGCATTCAGGAAGATGCCATACCGGTCCAGAAGAAGAATGCACGGGGCGTGCATGGGATCAGGCTGTCTTCCGGTGATGAGGTCGAGACTGTTTACTATCTGGAAGACGGAGCTGTGTCCGAGGTGGAGATCGCAGACAGGATGGTGTCACTGAACCGGCTGCATATTGCAGAGCGCGGCGGCAAGGGGACCAAACTCAGGAAATAAAAGGGAAGAAAATTGCCGAAACCCCTTGTATTTACTGCATTTCAGTGTTAGTATACTTACGAATTTGATACTGATGATAAAGAAGAACGGGCCACAAGCCCGTTCTTCTTCCATGTGTAAGAAGGAGATCTATGAACCGAAGCGAGTATGAGAGCAGAACAGAGGCGCTGGTCAGCCCTATCCTGGATGAGCGCGGATGGGAACTGGTCGATGTCGAGTTCGTGAAAGAGGGGAGCAACTGGTACCTCAGAGCGTATATAGACAAACCGGGCGGGATCACGGTCGATGACTGCGAGATCGTAAGCAGAGCTCTGGAAGCGAAGCTGGACAGTGAGAATTTCATTTCCGAAGCCTATATACTTGAGGTTTCTTCTCCCGGACTGGGACGGGCGATCCGCAAAGATAAGGATTATGTCCGCAATGAGGGAAAAGAGATCGAGCTTCGGCTCTATAAGCCGTTTGAGCATGAGAAAGAATGGAGAGGAGTGCTCACAGGCTGGAATGCAGACAGTGTGACGATCACTGTCGAAGATGACAGAGAAATTGTATTTGCCAGAAAAGACCTCGCGCTGGTGCGTGAGGCGTTTGACTGGTGAATTTCAATCAAAAAGCCGTATACAGGAGGAAAAGGAAAAAACAATGAATGATGAACTGTTTGATGCTCTGTTGATTCTTGAGAAAGAGAAAAGCATTAAAAGTGACGTTCTGCTTGAGGCCATTGCCAAGTCACTTGAACAGGCCTGCAGAAACAACTTTAACCGCCAGGATCTGTCAAACATCGTGGTAGATCTGAATCAGCAGAAGAAGAGCTTTGGCATCTATCTTGCCAAGGAAGTCGTGGAGACAGTCGAAGACAGCATGACCCAGATCAGTCTTGCGGATGCTCGTATGATCAACAGCAAGTATGAGATCGGCGATGTTGTCAACGTGGACATCAACTCCCGTGCGTTCGGCCGCATCGCGGTGCAGAATGCGAAGAATGTCATTCTCCAGCAGATCCGCGAGGCAGAGAGAAAGAGTCTGTTCGCAGACTATTATGACAAGGAGAACAAGGTTGTCACAGGTGTCGTTCAGAGATTCATCGGCCGCAATGTTGCCATCAATCTTGGCAAGGTGGACGGTATCCTGAATGAGAGTGAGATGATCAAGGGCGAGAACTACTACCCGAACCAGAGGATCAAGGTCTATGTCCTTCATGTGGATAATACCCCGAAGGGACCGAGGATCCTGGTATCCCGCAAACATCCGAATCTGGTCAGATGCCTGTTTGAGCAGGAAGTTGCCGAGGTCGCGAACGGTACCGTACAGATCATGGCGATCGCACGTGAGGCCGGTTCCAGATCGAAGATGGCAGTCCTGTCCAACGTGGAGAACGTGGATCCGGTAGGCGCATGCGTCGGTCAGAACGGAAGCCGTGTCGCCATGGTAGTGGATGAACTGAACGGCGAGAAGATCGACATCGTGAACTGGGATGAGAATCCGGCATACTTTATTGAGAACGCGCTGAGTCCTGCGAAGGTCGTCACAGTCCTTGTCGACGAAGAAGACAAGCAGGCGAAGGTCGTCGTACCGGACTACCAGCTGTCGCTTGCCATCGGACGTGAAGGCCAGAACGCCAGACTGACCGCCAGACTGACCGGTTTCAAGATCGATATCAAGTCTGAGACACAGGCGATCGAGTCCGGTGAACTGGATGAGTTCCAGGAAGAGTATTACAACGAAGGATACGATGACGAAGGCGGACAGTATCCGGAAGAGTATTACGATGACGGACAGTATGCCGAAGACGGTATGTATTATGATGACGGATCGTATGTGGATGACGGCGTCTACTATGCAGATGACGCAGCGCAGACCGACGAAGTCCAGCCAGAATAAATCTATTACAGGAGGATGATCTCAGGTGGCGAACCAGAAGAAACCGGTCCTGCGCAGATGTGTGGGCTGCGGAGAGATGAAGGATAAAAAAGATCTCATCCGTGTCGTCCGCACACAGGAAGGAGAGATCCTTCCGGACATGACCGGAAAAATGAACGGACGAGGCGCTTATGTCTGCAGATCAAAACAGTGCCTAGAGATTGCGGTCCGGAAAAAAGGACTGGAGCGTTCGCTCAGATGCAGAGTCGATGCACAGGTCTACGAAGACCTTCTCGGCGCATTTGCAGATCAGGACTCCTGACCGGAGATAATATGCAGTCAGATAACAGGAAGATACTGAATCTTCTCGGCCTTGCACAGAAGGCAGGGAAGGTCGCCTCGGGTGAATTCTCCACGGAGAAGGCAATCAAGGGCGGGCAGGCGAAGATGGCAGTCATTTCCGCCGATGCTTCAGGAAATACGACTAAAAAATTCGAAAATATGTGTAAGTGGTACCATGTTCCGGTCATCATATTCGCGGACAAAGCATCGCTTGGACACTGCCTGGGAAAGGCGGACAGGACCAGCGTGGCCGTAACGGATGAGGGATTCGCCAATGCGATCCTGAAAGCAGCCGGAGCAGAGGATACACGGAGGTAGTAGATTTGGGAAAAATCAGAGTACATGAACTAGCAAAGGAACTCGGGAAATCATCGGGTGAGGTGATCGAAGTGCTCTCTGCAATGGGAGTTTCCGACGCCAAGGTCCAGACCGGCCTGGATGATGACCTGGCGGCAAAAGTCCGCAGCCGGCTGAACCCTGCCCCGAAGAAAGAGGCAGCGGCAGGCGGCGAAGCTGCTCCGGCCGAGGCTCCTAAGAAGAAGAAATTTGTCGCGGTATTCCGCCGTGAAAACGCCAGAAGTGGCGTCATATCCCGTATGCCCACCAGGCAGGCACAGCAGAGGTCTGCGCAGGCACCGACCGATGCGCAGGGAAGACCGCTCAGACGCCGTCCGGTGGATGCAAACGGCAATCCGCTTCCGGTGCGCCGCCCGGTCGATGGACAGGGCAGACCGATTCCCAGAAGAGTCGATGCAAACGGCAATCCGATCCCGGTACGCCGTCCGGTCGAAGCCGGGGCTGCAAGACCCCAGCAGCCGGCAGCAGCTCCCGCCGCAGCGCAGACTCCGGTCAAACCGGCACCGGCTGAGACAGCGGTGGAGAATACTCCGGCAGCAACTGTCCAGAGCGCACCTTCTGCAGTGAAACCGCAGGAGCATGTTGAGCAGCCGCAGGCTCCAAAGACCACCCCGCAGCAGTCGGCTCCCGCAGAGCAGAAACCGGCAGCGGCACCTGCACCTGTCAGACAGGCAGAGGAGGCCGGACAGACTGTTCAGAAGGCCCCGGAAACCCTGGCTCAGAGTGCTCCTGTTCAGGAGAAACCTGCAGCCAAGGTTACAGAGCCAGCACCGCAGGCTCAGGCAGCACCGCAGGGTCAGACTCCTCAGACTCAGACCCCTCAGAGTCAGAGCAGACCTGAATCCGGAAAGAGCCAGAGTGCTCCCAGAGACAGCTACAGAGGCCAGGGACAGGATGGCAGAAGAGCACAGTCTGCCCAGGGCAGACCGGCTGCAGGAGCAGGACAGGGACCCAGGCGCCCCTATCAGGGTGACCGTCCGGCACGCTCAGACGGACGTAACATGTCTGATTCAAGAGTGTCTTCCGACGGCCGCCGTCCGTATCAGGGCGATCGTCCCAGAGGAGGACAGGCCCAGGGTCAGAGACCGGCTCAGGGCAGCTTCCAGGGAAGAAACAATGCAGGCCAGGGAGGAAGGCCTTCTGCAGGTATGTCTGCCGGCAAAGCGGTTCCCGTGGCAGGCGGCAAACCCGGCGCAAGGAGTGGAGCTCCTTCCAAGGGAAGCAAGAATTACGATCAGAACCGGGACGGAAACAGGAACAACCGTGGAACCGGCAGAAGAGAAGGCAAGGACCGGAGCGAGAAATACAATCGTTTCGATGAAGCCGACCGGGTACAGACCGGCCGCCGCAAGAAAGACCCGAACCGTGCAGGGGCATTCCATAAACCCGAACCGGTCCCGGTTGTCGAGGAACAGATCAAGACAATCGTCCTTCCGGATACCATCACCCTGAAGGAACTTGCGGATAAGATGAAGATCCAGGCTTCCGCCATCATCAAGAAGCTGTTCATGGCCGGCAAGATGGTCACTCTGAACCAGGATCTGTCGTATGAAGAAGCAGAAGAGATCGCAGTTGATTATGATATTCTCTGCGAACATGAGGAGAAGAAGGATCTGATCGCAGATCTTCTGAAAGAAGATGATGAAAATGAGGCAGATCTGGTTTCCAGGCCTCCCGTTGTCTGTGTCATGGGACATGTTGACCATGGTAAGACTTCTCTCCTGGATGCGATCCGCGATACACATGTAACGGATAAGGAATCCGGCGGCATCACGCAGCATATCGGTGCATCCGTGATCCATTACAATGACCGCACGATCACATTCCTTGATACACCTGGCCATGAAGCATTTACAGCCATGCGTATGAGAGGCGCCAATTCCACAGATATCGCTGTCCTTGTCGTGGCAGCGGATGACGGTGTCATGCCGCAGACCGTGGAAGCGATCAACCATGCGAAGGCTGCAGGTATCGAGATCATTGTTGCGATCAACAAGATCGACAAACCGAGTGCGAATATCGACCGTGTCAAACAGGAACTGACAGAGTTTGAACTGATCGCTGAAGACTGGGGCGGCAGCACCACCATGGTGCCTGTATCCGCCAAGTCCCACGAAGGTATCGACAATCTGCTTGAGATGATCCTTCTCACCGCAGATGTCATGGAACTGAAGTCCAACCCGAACCGCCGTGCAAGAGGTCTTGTCATTGAGGCGAAGCTGGATAAGGGACGCGGTCCGGTTGCATCTCTTCTGGTTCAGAAGGGAACGCTTCATGTGGGCGATCCGATCGATGCAGGTTCCTGCTATGGTAAGATCCGTGCCATGACCGATGATAAGGGACGCCGTGTGAAAGAGGCAGGCCCCTCCATGCCGGTTGAGGTTATCGGTTTCTCGGATGTCCCGGGTGCAGGTGAGATCTTCACTTCACCGGAGACTGAGAAGGAAGCAAAGAACTTTGCCGCTACATTCATCAATGTCGGCAAGGAGAAGATGATCGAAGAATCCAGAAAGAGAACGTCCCTGGATGATCTGTTTAACCAGATTCAGGAAGGAACGCTCAAGGATCTGAACCTGATTGTCAAAGCCGATGTGCAGGGTTCTGTTGAAGCTCTTCGTCAGAGTCTTCTGAAGCTGACCAACGATGAAGTCGTTGTGAAGATCATTCACTCGGCTGTTGGTGCGATCAACGAATCGGATGTCACCCTCGCAGGTGCTTCCAATGCCATCATCATCGGTTTCAATGTCAGACCGGATGCACAGGCCAAGTCGACCGCAGAGCATGAAGGCGTTGATATCAGACTCTACAAGGTCATCTACGATGCGATCAATGATGTCGAGAACGCGATGAAGGGCATGCTTGAGCCGATCTACGAAGAGAAAGTCACCGGCCATATTGAGATCCGTCAGATCTTCAAGGCAAGCGGTGTCGGCAATATTGCAGGATCTTATGTTCTTGACGGTACTGTCCAGAGAGGCTCCAAGGCCCGGATCACACGGGACGGCAAGCAGATCTGGGAAGGCTCGATCCAGTCTCTGAAGAGATTCAAGGACGACGTGAAGGAAGTCCGTGCAGGATACGAATGCGGTCTTGTATTTGACGGATTCAGCGAGATCAGAGAAGGAGATCAGGTTGAGGTCTACGTCATGGTAGAGATCCCGAGAACCTGAGTTACCAGTACAAGGAAAAAGGATTAGAAGCATTGCGTAAGAACAGCATTAAAAATATCAGGATAAATGAAGAAGTCCGCAGAGAACTTCAGGAGATCGTGATGCGGGAGCTGAAGGATCCAAGGATTGATCCGATGACCAGCGTAACGAAAGTGGAAGTGGCACCTGACCTCAAGACATGCAGAGCATATATCTCTGTACTTGGGAGTCAGGAGTCTCTTGACGACACCGTGCGCGCTCTGAAGCAGGCGGAAGGGTTCGTCCGGCATATGCTGGCAACCACGGTCAATCTCAGGAACACTCCGACGATCAATTTCATTCCGGATACTTCGATCGCATACGGTGTGGATATGACCCATCGCATCGATGAAGTGATTGCAGAGGATGAACGCAAGCGGGCACAGGCCCCCTCTGAAGACAGTTCTGAAGAAGGAGGTCAGCTGCAGTGATCAGTCTGGACGAAATCCTGCAGAATGCCCATTCTGTCGGGATCGCAGGTCATGTAAAACCGGATGGAGATGCATACGGGAGCTGCATGGGACTGTATCTGTTCCTGAAGGAATACTATCCGCAGATTGAAGCCAGGGTCTTCCTGGAGAATTCTTATTCAGATTCCTTCCGCTTTATCAGATGCTCGGATGAGATCGTGCATGATTATCCGGCCATGGCACCCTGCGATGTGTTTTTCAGTCTGGACTGCGCAGACGAAGACAGACTGGGGCAGGCCGTTGATTACTTCAGGTCGGCTGCATTGCAGGTCGTTATCGATCATCATGTATCAAACAGCGGATTCGGAATGATCAATGAGATCCAGCCGGATGCAAGTTCCACCTCTGAGATCATCACGCTGATGATCGGGAAGGAGAGGCTCACGGACGTGATCGCACAGCCTCTGTACATGGGAATCGTTCATGATACGGGAATCTTCCAGTACAGCTGTACATCCAGCCGGACGATGATGGTCGGCGGATGGCTCATGGACACAGGGATTGCATTTTCCAGGATCTGTGACGATACTTTTTTCAGGAAGACGTACAATCAGAATCAGGTACTCGGCCATGCTCTGACACAGAGTATGCTGATGCTGGGCGGCAGAGTGATCGCAACGGCGGTCCACAGGAAGGACATGGAGTTCTACCAGGTCCAGCCTAAGGATCTGGACGGTATCGTTCAGCAGCTGAGAGTCACGCAGGGCGTAGAAGTGGCTGTATTCCTCTATGAGAGTGCGGACGGCCAGTACAAGGTCAGCATGCGCTCCAACGGGAAGGTGGATGTATCGCAGATCGCGGTATTCTTCCGGGGAGGCGGACACAAGATGGCTGCAGGCTGTACCATCAGTGGCTCTGCCCAGGATGTGATCAACCAGATTGTCCTGCAGATTGCACAGCAGTTATAGAGATAGAATGTTTAACGGTATTATCAACGTATACAAGGAGGAGGGCTACACCAGCAATGATGTAGTCGCGAAACTGAGAGGAATCCTTCATCAGAAGAAGATCGGTCATGCGGGGACACTGGACCCGGCTGCAGTCGGGGTGCTGCCTGTTTTGCTCGGCAGCGGATGCAGGATCTCCGAGTACATGACAGATCACGATAAGACATACCGCGCGGTGCTGCGGCTGGGGGTTACAACCGATACCCAGGATATGACAGGGACTGCGTTGACGACATCCGATACGGATGGACTCACTGCCGAGAGTGTCACACAGGCGGTGCTGTCCTTTCAGGGAGAATATGATCAGATCCCGCCGATGTATTCGGCAAAACAGATCAACGGACAGCGCCTCTATGACCTGGCGCGGCAGGGAAAAACGGTAGAGCGTAAACCGGTCCGGATACGGATCGATTCGATACGGGTCGAATCGGTGTCCCTTCCGGAAGTGACCTTCACCGTGGAGTGCTCCAGGGGTACTTATATCCGGACACTGTGTGCGGATATCGGCGACAGACTCGGATGCGGAGGCGCGATGCAGAGTCTGACCAGGACCCGTGTGGGAGACTTCCATGTGGGGGATGCCATCACACTCGGCAGGATCGAAGAACTGATGAAGAAGGGAGAACTGAACGGATGGGTCATTCCGGTGGAGGAAATGTTCCTTCACTGTCTCCGGGTCAGGACTCAGAGCAGATGTGATCGGAAACTGTTAAATGGAAACAGGCTGGAATGCGCGGAGATTGGGATTCCCGCCCAGGGGGCAGGTGAGCTTCTGAGAGTCTGTACCAGCGATGGCGAGTTTGTCGCTGTATACAGGAGGGATGAAC
Source organism: uncultured Eubacteriales bacterium (assembly GCA_900313765.1). Classification (GTDB taxonomy): domain Bacteria; phylum Bacillota; class Clostridia; order Lachnospirales; family Lachnospiraceae; genus Porcincola. The sequence continues at coordinate 1,191 of OMSN01000038.1, read as the reverse complement.
AGACAGGGGACTATGTGCCTTACCGCATGCTCACAGATCTGTGATTTGGCGCAGCCGGTTATCGGCAGGCTGGGAAAAGAGACGGACACTTGAAGATATTTCACAATCTAAATGAATACCGTAATCAGCCGGATGCAGAACTACCAACCTGTGTGACACTGGGAAAGTTTGATGGCTTTCATCTGGGACACCAGAAACTGATCAGCCGGGTTCTGGATGTTTCCAGGCAGCGTGGCCTTCCTTCCGTAGTGTTTATGATCAGGCTGAAGGACAGAGGGATACTCTCACACAAGGAACGCTCCAGGATGCTGAAGAAGCTCGGAGTCGATATCCTCGTGGAATGTACATTTTCCCGCGGTTTCATGCTGATGAGCGCCGAGGAATTCATACAGGATATCCTGGCAGATACCCTTCATGCTTCCTTCGTTTCGGTAGGAACGGACTTCCGATTCGGACACAACCGCTCCGGAGACGCGAAGGTGCTGCAGGAATTCGGTCAGATATATGGCTATGAGACAGACATCATCGAGAAGGAGATGTTTCTCGGGGAAGAGATCAGTTCCACCAGGGTCAGGGCATCCCTTGCCGCCAGAAACATGGAACTGGTAGCGGATCTGCTGGGCCGTGAATACGGGATCTGCGGAACCGTGCAGCATGGAAGAGGGATCGGCGCAGCGTTCGGCATGCCGACCGTGAATCTTCTTCCTCCCGGAGACAAGATTCTTCCTCCGGACGGGGTGTATGCAAGCAGCGTAAAACTCCCGGACGGATCCCAGCGCCCCGGCGTTACCAATATCGGCTTCCGGCCGACGGTGAACGGAACCCACAGAACGATCGAGACAACACTGATCGATTACAGCGGGAATCTGTACGGGGCAGAGCTGACCATCTCCCTGATGCATTTTATCAGAGGAGAGCGGAAGTTTGCGTCCATGGAAGAACTGAAGGCGCAGATTGAGAAGGATAAAATAACAGCGTTAAAGTTTAACACTTGACGCATTGTTTTTCAGATGTTATAGTCACTAGGTATGTGTAATCAGCCGTCACTCAGGAGCAGGATTCTCCGACCGCTTCTTCGTGACCGGCCAGCAAACAGAACAAGGAGGAAACACACATGATCACAAAAGAGAAGAAGACAGCAATCATCGAAGAGTACGGAAGAAAGCCCGGCGATACCGGTTCACCGGAAGT
>OMSN01000172.1 GCA_900313765.1 uncultured Eubacteriales bacterium | reverse complement strand
CTGGCTGTATCCGAGGAGACCGGAAGAAGAGAACTGGAAGTGATGCGCCGCAGGCACCAGGCAGCCAGAGTTCGTCTGCTGGAAGCGCTGGTCGAAGAGAAGAGTCTTCCCAGTGAGATCTGTACGGAGAAGCTCCATGTCACCTCGGCCGTGATCAATGCCATGGTGAAAAAAGGACTGGTCCGGGTGGAACGCACGAGGGTCTACCGCAATCCCGTCCTGCCGGAGAGTTTCTCTCACGCTGCTGTAGACCTTAATGAGGAACAGCGGCAGGCGGTGGACACGGTCTGCGGGATGTGGAAGGACGGACCCGGGGGAAGGTTCCTGCTGCAGGGCGTCACCGGGAGCGGAAAGACGGAGGTCTATATCGAGCTGATCGCCCGCAGTGTTGCCATGGGACGACAGGCAATCGTGCTGATCCCGGAGATCGCGCTCACGTACCAGACGCTGATGCGTTTCTACCACCGGTTCGGCGGCAGGGTGTCCGTGATCCATTCGAAGATGAGCGCAGGTGAGAAACAGGACCAGTTCGACCGGGCGCGTCAGGGAGATCTGGATGTGATGATCGGTCCGCGGTCTGCCCTGTTCACACCGTTTCCGAACCTCGGGATCATTGTGATCGACGAGGAGCACGAAGAGAGTTACCAGAGTGAGCAGTCGCCCAGGTATCATGCCAGGGATGTAGCCATGCAGCGCGCGAAGATGGAAGGCGCCTGCGTTGTGCTGGGGTCGGCAACTCCTTCGCTGGAGGCTTCCTATGCAGCCTCCAGGGGATTGATCACAAAGGTCTGCCTGACCAGGCGTGCAAAGGCAGCAGCACTTGCCCATGTGAAGGTCATCGATATGCGGGATGAACTTGCCTCCGGCAACAGTTCGGTCCTCAGTGAAGAACTGCAGGCAAGACTGGGGGAGGCTCTCTCACGCGGTGAACAGGCGATGCTCTTTCTGAACCGCAGAGGCTATGCGGGGTTCATTTCCTGCGGATCCTGCGGTCATGTGCTGAAATGTCCCCACTGTGATGTGTCGCTGACTCTTCACGGGGGAGGGCGCCTGCTGTGTCATTACTGCGGCTATGAGACGTCCATGCCGAAGGCCTGCCCGGAATGTGCCAGTCCGTTTCTGAGGACCTTCAAGATCGGTACGGAGCAGGTGGAGAGGGAAGTGAAGCTGCTGTTTCCCGACGCCAGGGTGCTGAGGATGGACAAGGATACCACCGCCGGCAAGGATGGACAGCTGAAGGTACTTGCCCCGTTTGTCTCCCATGAGGCGGATATCATGATCGGCACACAGATGATCGTGAAGGGACATGATTTCCCGGATGTGACGCTGGTCGGGATCCTGATGGCAGACCTGTCGCTGAATGTTCCAAGCTACAGGGCATGTGAGCGGACCTTTCAGCTTCTCACACAGGCAGCCGGCAGAGCGGGGAGAGCGCAGAGAGAGGGCCAGGTCCTGATCCAGACCTGCCAGCCGTCCCACTATGCGGTGCAATGCGCGGCGGCGCAGGATTATGAGGCGTTCTACAGTCAGGAGATCCTGTTTCGTGAGATGGCGGGCTATCCGCCCGCAGGAAGCCTGGTGGCGGTTCACATGAGCTGCGCTGACCAGGAACATCTGCTCCTGGCAGCAGGTTATGTGAGAAGATTTCTGGAGAAGATCCTCGGGAAGGCACCGGTCCGGATACTCGGTCCGGTGGAAGAGCCGGTTGCGAAGATCGCGGATATATGGCGCGAAGTCCTGTACCTGAAGGGCGGAAGCGCCCAGCTGCTTCGGGCGGCGAGAAACCGTCTGGAGCGCTATATCGAAGTGAATGACGGATTTGCGAATGTTGAAGTGGTATTTGACGCAACCGTCTGATTGAAATATGAAAATCTTAAGGAAAAGTGGAGGCTTTATTTATGGCATTAAGACAGATCCGGGTATATGGTGATGATATCCTCACAAAGAAATGCCGGGAAGTAAAGGAAATGACTCCCAGACTGAAGGAACTGATCGACGATATGCTGGAGACCATGTATGACGCGGAAGGCGTCGGACTGGCCGCTCCGCAGGTAGGAGTCCTGCGCAGGATCGTCGTGATCGATGTCGGTGAGGGGCCGATCGTACTGGTCAATCCCAGAATCATCGAGCAGGATGGTGAGCAGGAAGGTATGGAAGGATGTCTGTCCGTACCCGGCAAGATCGGACAGGTGACCCGTCCGAACCATGTGATCGTGGAAGGACTGGACGCAGACATGAATCCGGTCAGGGTTGAGGGCGAGGAACTTCTGGCAAGAGCGCTGTGCCATGAACTGGATCACCTTGAGGGCGTTGTATATACCTCGAAGGTTGAGGGAGAGCTCTATGACGCAGTTGATGAGGATGAGGAAGAGGAAGAGGTTCCGGAAGACTGAAACGGCTTGACAGACAGGAGACGCGGCATTGAGGAATGTAGTTTTTATGGGAACGCCTGATTTTGCGGAAGGCATCCTGCAGGCGCTTATCGATTCGGAGTATAACGTGACAGCTGTTTTCACACAGCCGGACCGTCCGAAGGGCAGGAAAGGACAGCTCCAGGCACCGCCGGTGAAGGAACTGGCTCTGAAGCATGACATCCCGGTCTGGCAGCCGGAGAAGATCCGGCGTGAGGAAAATGTACAGATCCTGAAGGAACTGGCTCCGGATGTGATCGTGGTCGCGGCGTTCGGACAGATCATTCCGAAGAGCATTCTGGATCTTCCGAAATACGGATGTCTGAATGTGCATGCTTCGCTTCTTCCCAGGTGGAGAGGCGCGGCGCCGATCCAGTGGTCGATCCTGACGGGGGAGAAGGAGACCGGAGTGACCATCATGCAGATGGCAGAAGGTCTGGATACAGGCGACTGCATTGACCAGGTGAAAGTGCCGGTCGCGGAGGATGAGACCGGAGGCAGCCTGTTTGACAAACTGATGGATGCAGGGGCAAAACAGCTGATCCTCACGATGGACAGGATCTGGAGCGGGGAAGCTGTACGCACTCCACAGCCGCAGGAGAGTCCCACCCCCTATGCTAAGATGCTCACCCGCGCGATGGGACAGATCGACTGGAGCCGGAGCGCGCAGGAGATCGAGCGAATGGTCCGGGCACTGGATCCGTGGCCGAGCGCATATACGTATCTGAACGGAAAGATGCTGAAACTGTGGAAGAGCGCTGTGGCAGATGAAAATGGTGTTCCTGCGAAGCGAGACGGCGCTGCAGCCACACCGGGTGAGATTGTGTGTGTCACATCGGATGCGATGGATGTGCAGACCGGTGAAGGGATCCTGCGACTGCTGGAGGTCCAGCCGGAAGGCAGGAAGAGGATGAACACAGATGCATTTATAAGGGGATATCATCCTGAAGCGGGAATCCTGCTCGGATGATCCTGTAAGAAGACAGATTCTGTAAGAAGAAACGAGCGAGGCACGATTATGGCAGGCACGGTGAATATTAGGGAGATTGTCCTGGGTGTTCTCATGGAAGTGACGGAGGGAGAGGCTTACAGCCACATCGCTCTGCGAAACACACTGGAGAAATACCAGTATCTTCCCAAATATGACCGCGCCTTTATTTCCCGCGTAACGGAGGGCACCCTGGAGAATCTGATCCAGATCGACTATGTGATCGAGTGCTTCTCCAAAGTGCCGATCTACAATATGAAACCGCTGATCCGCAATCTTCTTCGAATGAGCGTATATCAGCTGAAGTACATGGATAACGTTCCGGACTCTGCTGTTGTAAATGAAGCGGTGAGACTGGCACAGAAGAGAGGGTTCTACAATCTGAAGGGCTTTGTGAACGGTGTGCTCAGGGCAGCAGCAAGAGGGATGGATACGATAACGTACCCGTCCGCGCAGACCAGTCCCATAGAATATCTGTCTGTGCGCTATTCCATGCCGCAGTGGATCCTGAAGAAATGGATGGACCAGTT
>OMSN01000118.1 GCA_900313765.1 uncultured Eubacteriales bacterium | reverse complement strand
ACCCATCGCTTCCCCGATCTCTGAAGACCACTCCAGAGTGTCTCTGTCCATGCACTGGGTCCGGAGCGCCTGGTCCAGATCGGAGACCATAACGCCAGTCAGGCGGTAATTGATGAAGGAACTGGCCTGCAGGTACCAGCGGGTCTTCGCATACAGCTGCGGCTCGTGGCGCTTGTACCACAGGATCTTCCAGGGAAGAAATGCCACCGCAGGCTGTCCGCCGACGATCTGCACAAACCTCTCGGGTCCGACCTTCTCAACGATCTCTTCCATCTCCGCATAAGAGCGGCCGTCCTGCACCGTCAGTGCTCTGTAGAGAGGCGTTCCATCCTCCGCGACCGGCAGCATGGAGACGGTATGGGAACTGATACAGATCCCGCCGATCTTCTGTGCCTCTTCTTCGCCAATCTGTCCTGTAACGCTCTGCAGGATCTCACAGACATGCTCCCACCATTCTTCCGCATCCTGCTCCTGCATATTCAGCCCCGGATTGTAATGGGTGCTGGGAAGGCTTGCCTCTGCCTTTACTGCACCGTCAGAGCGAAGTACGATCGCCTTGATGTTTGTCGTACCCATATCCATTCCGATCACGTACGTATATCCTGCTTCCATCTTCACGCCTCCTGTATCTATTCTCTCTGTACCTGTATATTCCGCAGCCTCGCTGCGTAAATAAGCATTCTCATGTCTTCTGTCTATACTATAACTGTCTGCCGCATACTGCCTCAAATCCGCTTTTTCCTAATTGAAAAGGAAATAAAAACAGGATAAAAAAAGCAGGTGTCTGCCACTCGTGCAATGTCGTGCAAGTGACAGACACCTGTTCATGTCTGACTCTCTATGGGTACTGTTTCTTATGCTTCCTCATCCAGCTCGAAGAACAGTGTCGTGTATCTGCCCATATCATAGAAGACAGGCTTCACGCGTACCGGAAGGATGGGCTGAAGTGTTCTGGCCTTTTTACGGTTGATTCCAAGGATAACTGCATTGATGGCAGGACCTTCATCAAACTGGACCTCGCCGCAGACATATTTCAGGCCGCGGTCTTCCAGTTCCAGACGGGCATTCAGCACGCCGGTGAAGACGAAGCTCTTCAGGATGCCGGTTCCCTTGAGGGTGGTCCACTCAGTCTCATGATATCCGCAGGTATTGCATGCATGATGCGGCGGGAATTCGATCGCTCCGCACTCTTTGCATTTTCTTGCATAGATCACGCCTTCTCTCAGTCCGTTCCAGAACTTCTCAACCACATGTTCCCTGTTCCAGAAATCTTCTGTTTTGATCTTGATCTTCTCTGCACTCATGTCCGCCCCTCCTTAATAATTAGCTTCCAGAATGATAGCGCGCACATTCTGTGCTCCGCCGAATCCACGCAGGAAGGTATGCTTCGGCAGCTTCTTGACCTGACGGTCTCCGGCCTCTCCGCGCATCTGTGTAACAGCTTCAAAGACATCCGCCATGCCGGAAGCACCGAATGCGTGTCCGTAAGAGGTACGGCCGCCATTGGTATTCATAGGCTTGTCGCCGTCATAAGCCAGTCTGCCGTCCAGTACGTATTTCCATCCTTCACCCTTGGGCAGGTAACCGACTTCCTCAGCTGCAAGGAACGCGGAAGATCCGATAAAGTCATTGACAAAGAGCAGATCGATATCATCGCCTGTAAGTCCGGTCAGCTCATAGACCTGGCGTGCTGCCTCGGCAGTTGCCTTCTTCTCCAGATGCGGTACGATCGCATCCAGGACAGATGCGCCGCATCCAAGGACTTCGATCGGCTTGGAGTTGAACTGTTTTGCGATCTCTGTCGGCACTACGATGCAGGCTGCAGCTCCGTCCGCAACGCAGGAGTCGCTGGAAGAGCGCAGATACTGGGACATCTTCGGGTTATACGGGGACTTCATGTATTCCCAGACATCATCATAACCGGCCTCTTTAGCCAGATCATCGAACGGTGTCCTGCGGATCGCACGCTCGCACAGGGTCGCGTTTCTGCGGAAATGATAGGACTGATGGTTCAGTACGTCATCGATCTGATCTGCGGTCAGTCCGTTCTCATGTGCGTAATAGTTGATCCAGTCATCATGGTTCATGCCGGGGCCGCCGCCCAGATATCTTCCGTATGCACGATCGAAGATGGAATCCAGATCCGGGAACAGGACCTCGGAGGTCAGCGGAACACGCATATGATCCGGAGTGTTTCCGTCCGGCATGCCGGTACCCTGGTCGCAGGCGCCGCTCAGCACGATGTCATAGGCACCGCTTGCGACTGCAAACACTGCTTCTTCCAGTGCGATATAACCGGTGCAGCATCCTTCCGAATGGGACAGGGAGCCCTTTCCCCTCATTCCGAACCAGTCTGCTACCTGGAGGTTCGGTGTGATGCAGTTGTTCAGCACATGCGGATTCGCAGATCCGTGGAAGAAATACTGTACATCTCTGGGCTCAATGCCGGCATCCGCCATGGCATCCAGAGCCGCATATCCAAAGAGTTCTCCGTTGGTCAGTCCCTTATAGGTCGGATTCTCAACGCCGTTGAAGAACGGGGTTGCGCCGATACCGACGATGGAGACGCTTCTCATATTCTTGCCGAGTTTTACATTTGTCAGCATGTTTTTCTCCTTTACACTATCTGAATGCGTCTGTATTACATCTCATCCATGACATAGTCTACGATGTCGCCGATGGTCTCGAACTGGCCGATTCTTGCAACCGGGATCATGACATCATACTCATTTTCGATAGAAGCGCTCAGAGCGACACGCTGCATGGACTGCACGCCCAGTTCCTCGGAAACGTTGGTGTTCTCATTGATCTCTTCTTCCGGTTTCTTATAAGCCATTGCTGCGAACTTGATGATATTAGCCAGAACTTCATTTCTTTCTTCCATGGTCGTTCTCCTTTATACTTTCCTGTTTGTTGATGCTGTTATCTGCGTTTCTGAATCTGATCGGTATACTGCTGAATATCAGACTGCCTGATCAGCTGCGATCAGAGCCTGCATTGCCTTCACTGCTTCTTCCGGCATCGGCTCATAAGTGCCGAGTGTCTTGGCGATAACGGTGGTCTGCGCCATCTCTTCGGTATAGACTGTTGCATGCATCGCTGCCTTCATGTTCTTTCCACAGGAGAACATGCCATGGTTCTTGATCAGGCAGACACGGCCGGTCTCACCCAGGGTATCTCTTACCTTGTCGGCCACATCATTGGAGCCCGGCATGGTGAAGCTGACGATGCCAACTGGTGTGAACTCGCACTGCGGAGGAGTGATCGGAACCAGCTTCGGATCGTCGCCCATCGCGCAGATCGTTGCATACATGCTGTGGGTGTGGACAGTAGCATTGACATCCTTCCTTGCACGCATGACTGCACAGTGCATCGGGACCTCTGATGAGGGCTTGTAGTTTCCTTCGATCCATTTGTTGGTGCCGTCTTCCAGCATCTCAACGACTGCGATATCTTCCGGCTTCATTCCTGTGTAGGGAATGCCGCTGGGGGTGATGCAGACCATGTTCGGATCTTCCGGAGTACGCATGGCGATATTGCCCGAGGTTCCGTTGATCAGTTTCTGCTCGACTGCTTCCATGATTGCTTCCAGGACGATCTTTCTGGTCTCTTCGTATCTCATACGTATTCTCTCCTTATTTGTAAAATGTGTTGTATTGGCACTTCAGGGAATCTCCCTGTTTCTGTGTCCAGTATATACAGCACAGCTGCATCCAACAATCTGATAATTGCCGTTTTAAAACGGCAATATAGTCGATATCAGAAACAGGATAGTGCATCCAGCGAGAATCCATGCAATAATAGAAGTATGAAATGCAATCCACTTTTCCGGAAAGGAGTTTCATCATGAAAGTACTGATCATCTATTATTCTCAGTCCGGCAATACGATGCTGATCGCCCGCCACATCGAGAAAGGCCTGCGCAGAGCCGGCGCTGATGTCACGGTTGTAAAGCTGAAGGACGCTTCTTATGAAATGATGGCGGATTATGACCTGATCGGTCTGGGCTCTCCCGTCTGGAAAGCAGACACGCCCAACATGCACCATTTTATCGACAAGATGCCGGACCAGGGAGGAAAACAGTGCTTCGGGTTCAATACCCACGGCACTTTGCCGCACCTGTACTGGCCCATCGTGATCCCGAACCTGAAGAACCATGGTCTGATGCCCATCGGCTACAAAGACTGGTACGGGGATGTCACTATGCCGGGTATGCCTAAGCCTTATTACACCTTTGGGCATCCTGATGAGACAGACTTCCGGGAAGCGGAGGAATTCGGGTATGAGATGGCTGTCAACAGCCCGAAGATCGCAGCCGGGGATACTTCGCTGATCTATCCGGATCCGGAGATGAATGACAAGGTCTTCCGCCAGGCCATGATCTGTTCCAACATGCTGCTGTGTCCCACCAATCCGCAGGGAGCCTTCGTACGGAATCCGGAGAAATGCCGTTATCCGAAGTGCCATCTGTGCATGGACAACTGCACCATGGGATACATCGATCTGTCAAAGGATCCCCAGGTATTCGGAAACAGGGGAGACAAGTGTGATGACTGCCATGAGTGTTCCTTCTGTTTCATGATCTGTCCCTTCGGCGCGATTGAGGTGGATCCTGCCAACCAGTTTGAATCCGATATAGGGAAGGATCATACCGCCTTTGAGAAGATGCTCGAGGAGGATGAGAAGACAGGCAAGTTCCGCCGTCTGATCTCTCTGGACGAAGTCGGGCATGATACACCGTATGTCTACTGGCATCCGGAACGGCCCTACTTTAAGATCCCGAAAGATCCCGGACCGCTCGATCCGGAGACCTGAATCAAAGAAAGGGTCAGCCGATTCTGTCGTAATCGGCTGACCCTTTCTTTGTGTTGTTTATTTTATTGCAACAGCATTCTCTCAGAACCCGTGAGGATCTGTCGGAAGTCTTTTATACCAGGAGTGCTGTGTAATATCCCTGGTTGATCGCATGATGGATCTGACCGACGTTGCGGCAGTCACCGATGATGTAGGATTCATCCACTTCATCGCACAGTGCATCGACTGCAGCGTAGGGAGCGCGGAATCCGAGTGCGCACACCACAGAATCTGCTTCGATCACAAACTGCTCGCCGTCCTTCTCAACCTTCACGCCTTCCGGAACGATCTCCAGCACTTTCGTGTTGACGTAGCTGGTTGCTGCTTTCTCGATCTGAGGCATCAGGCCGCCGCGGTAGAAGGAATTCACTTCCATAGCAACTTCCGGCTTCATCTCGATGATCGATACTTCGTGGCCTTCATGATGGAATCCGATCGCTGCTTCGCCGCCGACCAGGCCGCCGCCCATGATGGCAACACGTTTTCCAAGCTTCTCCGGATGCAGTTCCGCATCGATCGCCATGACCACATGCGGAAGGTCCATACCCTTGATGGGCGGACGAAGCTCATTGGAGCCGATTGCCACGATCAGGGTATCCGGATCAAACTGCTTCACATACTCCGGGGTCACTTCTGTATTCATCACAACCTTGGCACCGGACTTCAGAAGACGGTTTGAGAGGGTGATGCGGAGCTTACGGATATCTTCCTTGAAGAA
>OMSN01000076.1 GCA_900313765.1 uncultured Eubacteriales bacterium | reverse complement strand
GGTATACTCGAATGCCTGCACGGCCTCTTCATCCGTAACCGGCACATACTGGGCGCGCCCGATGTCATGCAGATGTGCATGCTCCGGACCGATCCCCGGATAATCCAGTCCGGCGGAGATCGAATAGACCGGGGCGATCTGGCCGTATTCATCCTGGCAGAACAGGCTCTTCATCCCGTGGAAGATCCCCAGGCGGCCCGTGCTGACGGTCGCCGCCGTCTCGAAGGTGTCAATTCCACGGCCGGCTGCCTCGCAGCCGATCAGGGCGACATCGCTGTCATCTATGTAATGATAGAAAGATCCGATCGCGTTGGACCCACCTCCGACGCAGGCGAGCACTGCATCCGGAAGCCTGCCTTCCTTCTCCAGAATCTGCGCTCTGGATTCTCTGGAGATGACGGACTGGAAGTCCCGGACGATGGTCGGGAACGGATGGGGTCCCATGACCGATCCCAGGCAGTAATGGGTGTCTGAGATCCGGTTGGTCCACTCGCGAAATGCCTCTGACACGGCGTCCTTGAGGGTCGCGGTTCCGCTGGTGACCGGGACAACGGTTGCGCCGAGGAGCTTCATTTTATAGACATTGAGTGCCTGGCGCTCTGTGTCGACCTTTCCCATAAACACCACGCATTCCATTCCGAAATACGCCGCAGCGGTGGCGGTCGCAACCCCGTGCTGTCCGGCGCCGGTCTCCGCGATCAGGCGGGTCTTCCCCATCTTCTGGGCAAGGAGCGCCTGCCCCAGAACGTTGTTGAGCCCCGCCCAGGTCCTCTGTCATCTTCCGTGCATAATACAGGCGGCTTGGCCTGTTTGCGTATTCATTGAAAAGGACCTCCAGTTCACGGTTGAAAGCAGGGTCATTTTTATAATGTTTATACGCCTCGTCCAGTTCAATGACTGCATTCATCAGGGTTTCCGGTATGTACTGTCCCCCGAAGCGTCCGAATCTTCCTCTTGAATCTGCCTGTGTTGCCATCCTCATCCTCCCTGATCTATCCTGCATTCAAGCAGGGTCAGTCGATCTTCTCGGCTTTTCTCTGTATCTGCCTGCCTTACCGTGCGGTTTCTCTGACTGCACGGATAAACCGTCTGATCTTCTCCGGGTCCTTGCAGTGCGCTGTCTCGACTCCGGAGCTTACGTCCACCGCATACGGGTGCGTCTGTTCAAGAGCCGCCCTCACATTCTCCGGGTCCAGTCCGCCTGCCAGTATGTATGGCCGGTGTATCTGCCGGATCAGGGACCAGTCGAAGACTTCCCCGGTTCCGCCCGCGCCGCTGTCCAGCAGCACCAGATCTGCCTCGCTCTCCTGGGCTTTGCGAATATCATCCGCCTTCTCGATCCGGAATGCCTTGATGATCTTCTTGTCCGTGTTCTCCCGAAGAAAACGGATCTCTTCATTGCTCTCCTGCCCGTGCAGCTGGATCACATCCATCAGATCCTGCGCCGCAAGCTCTGCGATCCAGGCAGGGTCCTGATCCAGAAAAACCGCTGCACTCTGTATCTCCGGGCGAAGCGCCCGCACCAGTTCCCGCATCTGCTGATCTGTGAGCGATCGTCTGCGGCCGCGGGCAAGGATGAACCCTGCAAGATCCGGACGATATTCATTTACCGCGTCTATATCTTCCGGTCTCATAAGACCGCATATCTTAATCTTCACTGCATCCATACAGTCCTCCCGGCTCTCCTCTTCCCGGCCTCCAGCCTCAGGCCGGTCCTCGGAGTCCTCTCAGTTCCCGCAGCATCGCTGCCTTGTCCGGCGCGCGCATCAGTGTCTCGCCGACCAGGCAGGCATCCGTCCCGATCTCCCGGAGAATCTGTACATCCTGCGCCGTGCGGATCCCACTCTCGGCAACGAACAGGATATCGTCAGGAACCAGATCCCTAAGATGCCCGGAATTGCTCACATCTACCGTGAAGTCCTTCAGATTCCGGTTGTTGACTCCGATCATCCTCGCACCTGCATCCACCGCCTGCCGGATCTCTCCGGCATCATGTGCCTCCACCAGAGCTGAGAGCCCCAGGGAGTCTGCGATCTCAATGTAGGAAGCAACCGTATCCTGATCCAGCAGGGAGCAGATCAGAAGGACTGCTGACGCTCCGAGGACCTTCGCCTCATAGATCATATATGGGTCCACCGTGAAATCCTTCCGGATGCAGGGCGTCCGGACCGTCTTCGTGATCTCACTCAGATAGAGCCCGCTTCCCCTGAACCATTTCGGCTCCGTCAGTACAGAGATGCACTCTGCCCCGGCTGCCTCATATTCCAGCGCAATCTCCCGGTACGGGAATGTGCACTGGTGCCTGTCACCTGTGCCGGATGTGCTGTCCGGCTGCCAGATCTGGCCCCTGGAAGGAGAGGCCTGTTTGATCTCGCAGATGAAACTGATGCCAGGACCTGTGAGGGCTTTTTCAAATCGGAAAGGCTGCGCGTCCTGCGTTGCCAGGAGCAATGCCTGCTCTTTCATTTCTTCTGGGGAAATGAGCTTCTTCGCCTCCGCCACCCGCTCTGCGGCATGGTCTGCCAGCTGTTCCAGGATATTAGCCATTGGACACCTCTGCCATCTCATCGATCTTTTTCACGGCCTTGCCGCTCTCAATCAGTTCTGCCGCCAGTTTCACGCCTTCCCGGATGGAATCTGTCTTTCCTGCCACATAGAGGGACGCGCCTGCGTTCATCAGGACGATATCACGCTTTGCGCCTGTGATCTCGCCGGCCAGGATCCCCCTGGTGGTCCGTGCATTTTCCTCCGGTGTGCCGCCCACGATCTCTTCCTTGGGAGCTGCCTGCAGACCGTAATCTTCCGGCCGGATGATCCGGTCTCTGTAATAACCATCCCGGAATTCACAGATCTTCGTCGGCGCGCTGATGGAGATCTCGTCGAGATGATCGGTACCATGGACAACCATCCCTCTCTTTACACCCAGGCTCATGAGAACCTGTGCCAGGGGATTGACCAGTGTCGGGCTGTACACGCCCAGCAGCATGTATTCCGGATAGGACGGGTTGGTCAGCGGCCCCAGGATATTGAACACGGTTCGGATTCCCAGCTCCTTCCGGATCGGTCCGACATATTTCATGGACGAATGGTATTTCTGTGCGAAAATGAAACAGAAACCGACTTTCTCCAGCATCTCCCTGCACTTGTCCGGATCCTGCTGGATATTGATCCCCAGAGCTTCGAGGCAGTCCGCCGTTCCCGACAGGGAGGAGGCTGCGCGGTTTCCGTGCTTTGCCACCTTGACGCCTGCTGCCGCGAGGATGAAGGCTGCCGTTGTGGATATGTTGAAGCTGTGCGCATTGTCCCCGCCCGTACCAACGATCTCCATGACTTCCATCCCCGGGTGCTCCAGACGGGTCGCTTTCTCTCTCATCGCCATCGCACATCCTGAGATCTCATCGATCGTCTCTGAACCGGTGGATTTGGTGGAGAGTCCTGCCAGAAATGCCGCATTCTGCGTAGCTGTCGTCTCTCCGCTCATGATCTCTGTCATGACTGTGTATGCTTCGTCATAAGTCAGGTCCTGCTTGTCCACGATCTTCACAATAGCTTCCTTGATCATAATTTCCTTCTCCTTCCTGTTACGATCCGGTAATGTTTACAAAATTCTCCAGGATACGGTTCCCATGCAGCGTCAGGATTGACTCCGGATGAAACTGGATCCCGTATACTTCATACTCCAGGTGACGGAGTGCCATGATCTCGCCATCCTCCGTACGGGCGGTCACTTTCAGGCACGAAGGCAGTGTTTCCTTCACCGCCGCAAGGGAGTGATACCGCCCCACCATCTCCCTCTCCTGCAGCCCTTCAAATAACCTGCAGCCGGTGTCGATGCTGCATTCGGACTGTTTGCCGTGCATCAGTTCCCTGGCATATCCGACCTCCCCGCCATATGCCATGCAGATACTCTGATGTCCCAGACATACCCCAAGGATGGGATATCTGCTTCCCAGTTCCTTCACCACATCGATGCAGACTCCTGCATCCTCCGGCCTTCCCGGACCCGGCGAGAGAACGATCCCCCCCGGGGCAAGAGCATCGATCTCTTCCACGGACAGAGCATCATTTCTGATAACACGTATCCTGGGATCGATCGCACCGATCATCTGATACAGGTTGTAGGAAAAGCTGTCATAATTATCGATCAGCAGGATCATAGGACCTCCTTCTGTGCTATCTCCAGCGACAGGATCACTGCCCTGGCCTTGTTCAGACTCTCCTGGTACTCTTTCCCGGGATCGGAATCCGCCACGATCCCGGCTCCGCTTCTCACAAAGACCTTGCCTCTCTTCTTGTATGCGATCCGGATGGCGATGCACAGATCCAGGTTCCCGGTGAGACTTATATAGCCGATCGCCCCTCCGTAGATGCCGCGCTTGTTGTTCTCCAGATCATTGATGATCTGAGCTGCACGGATCTTGGGAGCCCCTGAGAGAGTTCCTGCGGGAAGAATCGACGCGACAGCATCCAGTGCATCTCGGTCCTCCCGGATCTGCCCCCTGACCGTTGAACCGATGTGCATCACATGGGAATAGCGCTCGATCTGATAAGCCTTCTCGACCACCACAGAGCCAAACTCCGACACTCTGCCGATGTCATTTCTCCCAAGGTCCACCAACATGCTGTGTTCCGCAAGCTCCTTCGGATCCGCGAGAAGCTCCGCCTCCAGCGCCTTGTCCTCCTCAGGGGTCTGACCCCTTGGCCTGGTTCCTGCCAGCGGGAATGTGTGCAGAACGCCGTCTTCCAGTTTGACCAGTGTCTCCGGCGATGCGCCTGCCACTTCCATGTCCGAACTTGCAAAATAAAACATGTACGGGGAAGGATTCACGGTCCTAAGTACCCGGTAGGTATTCAGCAGGCTTCCTTCGTACTCCGCCTCCAGCCGGTTGGACAGCACCACCTGGAAGATGTCCCCCTCAAAAATGTGCCGTTTTGCTTTCTCGACCATGGCGCAGAAGCGATCCTTCGAAAACAGTGCCTTCACTTCGGATGTCATCCGCCCCGGCAGAATGTCCGCCATCTTTCCGTTTCGGATCAGGTCCGCCATATGCCGGATCTCCATGCTGGCCCTGTTATACTCCGCCAGGAATTCCTGCTCATTGTCTTCCGGAAGCTGCATGTTCGCGATCAGGATCAGTTTCTGCCGGTAATTGTCGAAGCAGATAACCTTGTCAAACAGCATCAGATCCACATCTTTGAATCCCTCCGAATCCTCCGCGTCCAGATTCAGTCCAGGCTCTGCATATTTCAGATAGTCATAAGAGAAATATCCCACCAGGCCTCCGGTGAAGGACGGAAGGCTGTCTACCTTCGGGCTCGCATACTCCAAAAGGATCTGTCGGATATAGCTTCCCGGATCTTCCGTCTGTATCTGCAGAGCCCCTGCCCGCAGCAGACCATCCTTGCAGCTGATCTCCAGTTTCGGGTCATAGCCGAGAAATGTGTAGCGCCCCCAGTTCTCATGTCCCGACACCGATTCCAGCATATATACATGACCTGACACATTCTGCAGAACCCGCAGAACTTCCATCGGCGTACGCATATCCGACAGAATCTGCGCACTCAATGGATACGTCCTGTATTTCCCGATATACGGCCGGATCACATCCGGAGATGGGCTGATCTTCATGGTTTTTCTCCTTTCTGTGGCTCAGTCTCCCTGCGAGCCGCGGAACCTCGCGACGAAGTGGCTCGTAGTAAACGCGAAAGTCCCTGGCAGAGAATCGGATTCTCTGCCAGGGACGAATGTTTACACTATCCGCGGTGCCACCCTGCTTCATGGCTTCTGCCATGCTCTTAGGAGTACTATCATACTCTGCGCATCTTACGCGTGCCTTACGTCGCTGAATACTCGGAAAACCCCGATGATCTTCCTTTGACAGCGCCCTCAGCGGTCCATATTACGTGTACTGTGTTATGTCCGGATCTCAGCATCCCGGGCTCTCTGGAGAAGCATATACACCTTTTTCTCCGCTTCAACGGTTTAAAGCAATATTCACTTGATTAGTCTGAAGTGTACCAACGGTTTTATGCATTGTCAAGCATATTTATTAGAGATGTTTTATATTTATAAGGTATAGCTCAGGACCCTTCCAGACCTGCAAAGTTCTGCTGCCGCAGGGCTTCAAAGGTCACGATAGACACACAGTCGGACAGGTTCATGGAGATCACACCCTGTTTCATTGGAATATGCACACTGGTATCGGGATATTGCTGCACGATCTCTTCCGGGATCCCGCTGCTTTCCTTACCAAACAGAAGATAAGCCCCGTCCGGATACTTCATTTCCGTGTACAGACGCTTTCCGGTCGTCTCCACCGGATACAGCCTGGAAGACGCCTCCGGATTGCGCCTCAGAAAGTCCGCAAAGTCCGAATACCGCTCCACATCCAGCAGTTTCCAGTGATACATGCCCGCCCTCTTCAGGTGCCGATCCGACAGGCTGAAGGAAATGGGTTCGATCAAGTGCAGTTTTGCCCCAATGGCAACACAGGTCCTTCCGATATTTCCTGTATTCGCCGGCTTCTCCGGCTCATATAATACAATGTTCAGCATATTCCTCTCCATTTCGCCGTATTCATTTCGCGGCATCCGCCTTCTGCTGCTGTCCAGTATAACGCACAAACGCGGTCTTCGCACGATGGCAAAGACCGCTTCCGTATAGTGTTGATAGCCGCAGCCGTCTGGGCTGTCCGGGCTGCCTGTCTGATATGCCGGCGGTTTATGCCAGCTCCTGGGGCTGCTCTGCTGCGTATGCATCCCAGCTGTCAGCGGATGACGCGCCGCTCATGTCTGCACTGTCTGTATAGGTATCCACCGTGATCGTGTACGGGCTGGTGCCTTCCACGTAAGTGGTTCCGTCGGTGCCGACTATACTGACTGTATTGCCCTCTTCGTCCTGAATCGTTCCGCTGCAGGACAGACTCGTCAGAGTGCAGTCCCCGGTCACGGTCCAGGTGGAAGTCTCGTCAATATAGAGGTTGCAGTATCCGTCCCCTTCTCCTGAGGAGTAGGTCGTATCTTCGGTCACAGCACCTGTCAGGGTACTGGACTGGGTCATATAGAAGTTCAGTGTGGAGATCTTATCCCAGATCACATCGCCTTCCATCTCCTGGCTGATGCCTGTAAATGAACACTGCGCGCCGTTTGCGCCGCTCGTCCCCCAGCCTCTGCCGTTCGCATTGCCGGTGCAGCGCAGGAAGAAATCAGAGTCCTCTGCGTATGTGATGTCCACATCATTCAGAATAAAAGTCGACTGCGTGTTGGTGGTATAGAACATGCCTCCGGCCTGGGCAGTCAGTGTTCCGCCAACCATCTCGAAGGTTCCGTTTCCATCCTGCGCATCGCCGGACATGGACTGGTAGACAATCACGTTCCAGAGCACATCATTCTGCTCATTGTCTGCGGGCATATTTCCGGTCAGATCACAGTCAAACAGGCGGATCGAATTGAGGCCTTCGATACAGGTTGCCTCCGAATTCTCTGCTGTCAGGTCTGCGTCATGAACCGTGATATCTGCTGTCGAATAGATCGCCGGGCTGCCGATGCCTGTTGTGGTATAGGTTCCACCGTCTATCACCATGGTGCCGCCGCCTCTGTCAGAGCGGATGGCCGCCGAGGAGCCTCCTGCCGTATTCACATCCAGGTTCCATGCATAGAGCGTTCCGCCGCCTGCTGCGTGGATGCCGCCGCTGGTACCCTGCTGTGTCGTGATGGCAGTGTCAGCGATATAGACAGTACCGTCCCCGTAGGCAAATGCGCCTGCACCGCCTGCTGAGTCCGTTTCGATGGTGCTGTCCGATACGTACAGGGTTCCATCTGTCGCAAGCAGCGCCGCTGCGTTACCGTAGAAACTGGATGTATTATTGGAATCCGAATCCTCGCTGGTGCGGGTCACTGCCGCATCCTTTACGGTCGCTGAAGCGTCTGCCCCGCTGACAAGAATCACATTCTCATCGGTTCCGGTGGATTCCAGATCGCCGGTATATTCTTCTGAGCCCGAGTTCACTTCATTGACTGCAGTGTACTCGACACTCTCCTGACCGCCGGGGCCGCCCATTTCTCCG
>OMSN01000023.1 GCA_900313765.1 uncultured Eubacteriales bacterium | reverse complement strand
GAAGAAAGCCAGTGGCTGCGTACCACTCCCGGTACGGTTGCACTGGCTCAGCCTTATTATGTGACAGAAGCAGGACTGTTTTATGCAGGAAATCGTTTTGTGACAGAACGTACGGATAAAGACAGCTATCTGATCCTGTATACATTCTCAGGGGAGGGGTTCCTCACTCAGGACGGCAGCAGCGTCCGGCTGACTCCCGGGACTGCCCTGATCCTGGACTGCCGAAGGCCGCAGCGCTACGGGACTGCTGACAGCTGTGATCACTGGCATCACTACTGGATCCATGCAGACGGCGGCGGGGTCGCTTCACTGTTTTCTGTGATCAACCCGGAAGGGAAGCTGTCCGCTGTTGCGGTACCTGATACGATACGGGACCGTTTTCCCCATCTGATGCAGCGCCTGCCGCAGGAGACTACCGCCGCCGTCCTGTCCGCCAGCCTGGATGTACACCGGATCCTGCAGAATATGGCCTCTGCGTCTCTTCATGAGAAACAGGACCGCCGCCAGACCCATCAGGACATGATAGAGAAGGCGGCGGATTATATCCGGGAACACTATGCACAGGATCTGCACATTGAGACTCTGCTGTCTGTCACACATGTATCCCGCTCTTATTTCCTGCGTCTGTTCCGAAGATATATGGGAACGACGCCCTACAACTTTCTTCTGCTGACGCGGATCACCAGAGCCAAGGAGCTTCTGGAGACCACATCGCTTCCGGTCTCCGAGATTGGTTATGAAGTGGGCTTCCAGGGAGATGCCAACTTCTCCTCCCGTTTTCTTGCTCTGACAGGCGTGACGCCCGGCCAGTTCAGGAAACAGGCCCTTCATGGCAATCCGGTATCCTGACCACAGCGGATATACATCCGGTATGCATCACATCTGCGCGTCGGCGGATGGCATCTCCAGCCGGCTCACGATCCGCTGATAATCCTCGGATCCTTCCTGGCAAGGCGTCGGGCAGTAATCGTTCAGATCGGTCCTGGTCGATATCAGGCACGGGATCACATGCAGGCGGCTCAGAGTGACATCGCCGCTACTGCTGTCCCTGACAAACTCTGCCTGCACGATTACGGAATCCTTGTCATCCGGGTTCGTATTGCCGCCGTAGCAGAAGTTGCCCATCGAATAGAAGATCGGCACGTTGTTGTAATACTCCATCCTCTGCAGGATATGAGCATGTCCGCCGACGATCAGGTCGCAGCCCCAGTCGACCATGTCATGGGCAAACTGGACCTCCCAGGCCTCCGGCTCGGTCAGATATTCCACGGATCCCCAGTGCATGAAGCCGATGATCAGGTCACACTCCGCTTCCTTACAGGTATTGATGTCCGTCTGCACAGAGGTTCTCCAGGCATATTCTCCCTCGTAGTTATCGACCGTATTGTAGGAGACCATTCCGATCTTCAGTCCGCCTTCCATCTCGAGGATCAGCGGATCGCCGGCTCCGGTATGAAGGATCCCGACAGAATCCAGAGCAGCGATGGTATCCGCCCTGCCTTCATCCTGGAAGTCTCCGGCGTGATTGTTGGCTGTGGATACGGCTTCCACACTGCCTTCCTTCAGAACCTGCACATATGCCGGATCTGCCTTGAACCGGTAAGGCTTGACCACGGCGTTGGTGGAATTGGTAAATGTACCTTCCAGGTTCACCGAGGTCAGGTCGTCTGCCTCGAAGATACTCTTTACTCCCGACAGCGGGTAGGCATAATCATCCCCGACCACCGACTGGAAGTCCTGTGCGATGCTTCCCTGCCACTCCAGCAGACTTCCGATCGTACAGTCACCGGCGAAGCTGAATAACCAGCTGTTTTTGGGTTCAGAGGCAGCCGCTTCCATCTCTGTGAGCGCCTCCGTGGCAGGCTCTGTTTCCTGCTGTTCAGCACCATCCACTCCTGAATCCGCTGCACCTTCCTGTGCGTTCTGAGTCCCGGGGGCAGACTGCGGAGAGCCTGCATCCTTATGCGCGCTCAGCCGTGATACGAGAAGCCATATGCCAAGTATTATAAGCAGGAGTGCCACTGCGATCAGCACAGCCCATTCGATCAGCACAACCTGCTTTCGGTTCATTTTCTTTTTTGTGTTCTTTCCACCCATCGATCCACTCATTTCCTTCATACCGGTTTCAGGGACTGCAGCCGTTCTGCTCTTATCTTATCGCACAACCGTCTTTGGTAAAATAAAAATTTCTTTATTTGAACAAGCAGTTTACTTGTTGACATGTTCTCAATTTACGGCTATTCTGTGCGCGATGAATAAATATGTACATGATTCCTTTTACAGGAGGTTTTGAAATGATACGAATACTGACAGACACCGCATCGGACTTTGACCTGGAAGAAGCCGCGTCCCTTGGCATAACCGTGATTCCCATGGAGATCACCATTGGCGATCAGAGTTATCGGGACCGCTATGACATCACGCCGGACCGCTTCTACGAGCTGTTGATTGAGTCCTCTGAACTGCCGCACACCAGCCAGATCAACAGTTATACTTTTGAACAGGAATTTGAGAAGATCCATGAAGCCGGCGACAGTGCAGTCGTGATCCTTCTGAGTTCCAAACTCTCAGGGACCTATCAGAACGCAGTGATCGCGGCGCAGGATTACGACGAGATCCGCGTTGTGGACAGCAGAAACGGATCGATCGGTGAGCAGATCCTGGTGCGTTATGCCCTGATGCTGCGTGACAAGGGCCGCAGCCTGGATGATATGGTGCACAGGCTGGAAGTCAGGCGCAATCAGGTGCGCATCCTGGCATTGCTGGATACTCTGGAATATGTCAAGAAGGGCGGAAGAATGGGCGCTGCGGCAGCTGCTTTCGGAACACTTCTCTCCATCAAGCCGGTCCTGACGCTGGAAAACGGAAAGCTCAAAGTCCTCGGCAAGGCGAGAGGTTCCAGGATGGGCAACAATCTGCTGAACACCGAGATCGGAAAAACCGGTATCGAGTCCAGACTTCCCGCTGCGGTCGCCTACTCAGGGCTGGATCACAGGAAGCTGGATCACTACATCGAAGACAGCCGTCCGATCTGGGAAGGTGTCATCAAGGATCTTCCGATGTCTCAGCTTGGCTCCACCATCGGTACCCATGCAGGTCCCGGAACGATCGTAGTCGCCTATTTCATGAAGCAGTAATCTTCTATAAAAGAAATAATCCCTGCCTGTTTCCATGAGCATTCGTTACCGTAATGTCCATGGAAACGGACAGGGATCTGTTGTCAGAATGTGTAATAGGTTCCGCAGTACGGACACTGCACGGTCTCCCCTTCGGTTCCGGCTATAGGAGCGCCACAGCCCGGACAGTTTCCGGACATCTGCGTAGTCGATTTGATACCGAAGGCCTTACGGAACTTGCCCATCGCTTTGTCCACGTTTTCTGCCATTTTGAGGAAACCGTCTGTAAGGAACGGATCGTCCATGAATCCCTTCCGCTCTACTTTTACGCCGGTTATAACCTCAGTGATAGCGTCGATCCACTCCTTCACATCGGAATCCCACGTCATCTGGATACGCATCTGTCCTGTTTTGAGATAGATATCCAGTGTAGAAGTCATACCGCCGAGTTTGCCAAGTCCGACCTGTGGTACCCCGTTGGTCACCACGATATCACTCAGTGGATACCGGTCTACACTTTTGACCTTGCGCAGAAGAGACCTCTCCATATAGACAAGATACTGATTGGTCAGGATGAGGATATCCTTTCTCCCAAAGGGAATATCCATCCCTTTGCGGGAAACCTCATCACATCTTTTGATAACTGACTCTCCCGGAAGAAGTGTGAATTCGCTCATTGATGTCTCCTTACTTTCTGAAAATCATCCTATTAAAGCAGTCCATGCCGCCGATACAAAGAATACTATGATCAGCGACGGCAATAGATTCAGTACCTTGATATCCCGTTTCATGCCTGTCAGCCTGAACCCCGCACAGAGTGTAATGATGCCGCCCGCCGCGGAAAAGTCCTGAATCATCTCGGGTGTGATAAATGGCTGCACCAGACCGGATACCAGGAACAGACAGGTGTAGACGATCGCCTGCGGCACACACAGAAGCGGGACGATCTTTCCCAGCAGAGAGCCGAAGATCAATGCTGTCACGCAGTCCAGGATGGACTTCGTAATCAGGATGCTGCCATCCCCGGTCAGACCTTCATTGAGTGCGCCATACCAGCCGGTCCCGCCGAAGCAGAACAGGATGACAACCACGCTGACCTGGATCAGGAAGGCTTCGTCAGCGTTCGTTCCGCTCATCAGCTTTCCGACAATACCCGTTACGCCCTTATTGACCAGCGACTCCAGATGAATCACCTCACCCACGATACATCCCAGGATCACAGACAGCACAACTGCGGAGAGGGTATGCTGACGCATGATCAGCACCACGCCCATAGTGATAGCTGCAATACCCAGAATATTATTCAGGGCTGTCTTGAGATACTCCGGAAGTTTCTTACCGATAATCAGGCCGACTATAGCACCGGCAAAGGTCGCGCATACATCAGTAGTAATTCCGATTGGCATATCTTATACTCCTTCCTTAGGTCAGATTCCAAGTCTGTGTACATAACTGCATTGCATGGAATCCTGTGCGTGATATAATATTAACAGTAATTTCCGTCTCAGTCCATACATCCAGGGAGAATTGCATCCATGAGCAAGACAGATCCGCGTATTATCAAAACACTCCGGCATATCGACGAGGCGCTTCTTGAGTGTCTGAAAGAAAATGAATTCAGAAAGATCACAGTTGATATGCTGTGCCGCAAGGCTCTGATCAACCGCTCCACCTTCTATAAATACTACGCTGATAAGTATGAGCTTCTGAACAACTATCTTGACAGAGTGCTGAGTGAGTTCTCCGAAGCGATGGCCACAACGGATTTTATCCTCGCGACTCCGCATACGATTGCAAACCAGCGGTATATCGATAATTTCCGCAGAAGCATCGACCACATCCATGATCACCGTGATATCTACAGGGTGCTCTGGCAGGCATCCATCGACCGGCGGATCTATCAGGAGATGGAGGACATCATCATCCGCAGGAATATCCTCGGTACGATCAGCAGCAATCCCGCCGGGGATCAGCAGATCACTCCTTATCATGTCCTGTATGCAGAATTATTTGCCTCCAACCTGATGACACTGGTCCGCTGGTGGCTTGCAAATGAAACCTCGGTTACCCGCGCAGATGTGGAGACACTGATGACCAGTAATATGAAGAACGGACTGTTCACGACATTCAAATACCGGATCTGACAAGGCCGATAGGCGGCCGGTCAGACCCGGTATATTTATTCTTCAGTTATCTGTTTTCTTCCCGGATCACTCGATTGTCTTGAATTTCTTCTCGGTATATCTGGTCTTGAGTTCTGCAACCTTCTTCAGGTTCTCCGGATTCGCATAGAAGGTTCCCTGCGTCTGTCCGATCTCTTCCAGATGTTTCGCTCTTCCCGGTACGGTGGTGCGGTCTTTCTCAAGGCCGTCTTCCTGGATCACGAATTTCCATTTTCCGTCTTCTGTCTTCTCAAGGGTTCCGCCTGCGCCGCATACCTGGCACTCGATCGGATAATACAGGCCGTCCCACTGTCTCTCACCGAGCACCAGTGCGTTGGAATGGCAGTTCGGGCACCATCCCATATCCTCTTCGCCCATCCACTTGCGCTGTCCTTCCGGAAGAGCCAGGCATTCCATGATGTTCTCGCCCATCTTCTTCGCTCTTGCGATCAGCTCATCATTGAGCAGGGACTGTGCAGCACCCGGAGCTCTGGTTGCCAGGATCATATCCACGACCTTCATATCTGTCGTGAACATGGTTGCCTGCAGTCCTTCCAGTGCCATGGACTGCCATGAACGGGTGGATCCGCCAACAGAGATCAGACCTGCGATCCTCTCTTTATGCTCGATCACACCGATGGTCTCCAGGAATGCAGTCTCATAAGCCAGGCTTCTCTGAGCGAATCTGAGATAGTTCGCTGAGGGCATAAGATCATAGGTCGGCACTGAATAGATGACAGCGTCCTGTGCCAGCATGACATCCATAATCTTCTTCTTGTCATCTTTCTTATCCAGGACACAGCCCGCGAATTTTCCTTCAGACATTGCCTTGGTACATGCGGTACATCCGGTGCAGTCCAGAATGTTGTAGTCGCGAAGATTGATCATCGTGACGTCTGCTCCGGCGGCTTCACATGCCATCAGTGCTTCCTTCAGAAGGAATTCTGAATTACTGTTCTTACGTCCTGCCGCAATACCCATTACTTTAAAAGCCATCACAGTCCTCCTTTTGGTAAAAACTATATTGTGATTGATAGATTATTGGATTCAGAAACAAAATACATAAGTGTATTAAACAACTTCTATTATTTTATCAGCCGTATTCCATTCGCACTAGCATCAAATCGGCTACTATTAGTTGTTTATTCAACATATTACGGCATAATGTTGATTATCCCCTGTCAGGGGCTGGAATACCATATGAAAATGGACATCCTTCCATGGTTTCACAGAGCTGAATCACTTATAATGATGCCGAAGAATTCCGGCTCATCATCCGAATAACCCTTCGCAGAGCATCACAGAAGCCGTCGATCTCCTGCATGGTATTGTAGAAGGCCGGCGAGACGCGGACCGCTGTCTCCACGTCGAAGATCCGCAGCGCAGGCTGCGCGCAGTGGCTTCCGGAGCGCACTGCATACCCCAGTTTATCGACCATGGCAGCTATGTCGTAGGGGTGGATTCCTTCCACTGTGAAGGATACAGCGCCGGCACGCTGCACAGGGTGCCCCAGGATATGCACTGAAGGGATCCTGTCAAGCTGCTGCTGAGTATAGGCGATCAGTCCGGCTTCATAGCTGCGGATCTGTTCCAGATCATGCTGCATGAGATAGTCGATCGCCGCACCCATGCCGATGATCCCGGCGATATTCGGAGTTCCCGCTTCCAGCCGCTGCGGGATCTCATCAAAGGTCGTCCGAGTGAGCGTCACAAGGTCCACCATGCCGCCGCCAGACCGTACCGGACGGAGCATCTCCAGAGCATCCGTCTTACCGTACAGGACACCGGTCCCGGTCGGCGAGAGCATCTTGTGTCCGGAGAAACAATAATAATCACAGTCCATCTGCTCTGTGTCCGCGCCAAGATGAAGGATCCCCTGCGCGCCGTCCACCAGCAGGACTGCTCCGTACCTGTGTGTCATGTCTGCGATCTCACGGACCGGATATACGGTTCCGGTCAGGTTGGAGACCTGGGTCACAGCTACCAGGCAGTATCTGCCGCCGGCAAGAAGACGCTCCATCTCCTGCAGATCCGGTACTCCGTCCGGAGCCGGGCATACTGCAAAGGGAGCCCCCTTCCGAAGGCATGCCTGCTGCCAGGGGACAAAGTTGGAATGATGCTCCAGGGCAGTCACGAGGACTCCTGCATTCTCATTCAGGCGATCCTCCAGTCCGCTGCATACCAGATGGATGCTGTCCGTCGTCCCCTGGGTGAACACGATATTCTTCGCAGAAGGAGCATGAAGAAATGCCGCCGTCTTAGCCCGGACATCTTCCACTGCTGAGGTGGATGCCGTGCTCAGAAAATGAACGCCTCTGTGGACGTTGGCATGCTCTGTCGTATAGTGCAGTATGATCCGCTCAAGTACCTGACGCGGTACCTGGCTGGTGGCGGCATTGTCCAGATAGACCAGCCTCCTGCCATATACCTGCTGCGTGAGGATCGGGAAGTCGTCTCTCCAGGGATTCGTCATAGAATGAAACCTCGATTATGCTGCCATCATCCCCGGCAGCGGATGATGATCAGAAAGGTGGTGTGTTTATGAATACTGTTCAGGTCAGCTGCTTTCTGGAAGCCGCGAAATACCGTTCATTTTCAACAGCAGCATCTCGGCTGTTTGTCTCCCAGTCCACTCTGAGCCGCAACATCTCCATGCTTGAGCAGGAGCTGGGGGTCACTTTATTCTACCGCAGTTCCTTTCACGGCATCACACTTACGGAAGCCGGAAGGATCATGATGGAAGCCTTTACCGATACCAACGCGGCTCTGAGAAAAGCGCTTGAGAAGGCGCAGCTGGCGGAGAATTCCCGGCAGGTCCACATGGTGCTGGGGCTTCTGGAAGGACAGCTGCTTGATGACAAGCTGAGTGATGTGATCGATGCTTTCAAGCTGGAGCGCCCCAATGTCAGGGTTCATATACGGCGTGGATCCTACCAGATGCTCATGGCCGGTCTGGAGTCAGGAGACATCAGTGTGGTATGCATGCCGACATGGCAGTTCCCCGAACGCGATGATATCTGCAAACTCAGCATCTGCCGGATCGAGACGATCCTCGTGGTTCCGAAACGGCTCATCAAACAGGTGGAAGAGAGGACTTACTCCATCCGGGAATTCCCGGACCTTCCCATTGCCACACTGGACGATTCGGAGAGCAAACATAACTGTGACATGCTGATCGCGCTGTTCAACCGCTTCCAGATGGTGCCGAAGCTGATACGGTGCTCCAGTATCCAGGAGCAGATCCAGGCAGTGGAGATAGGGGAAGCCGCGATTCTCATCAACCCGTACAATGCCATCTGCTACAGCCCAACCGTGCACTGTCTCAAAGTCACCGAGCTGGAGCCACAGCCCTTCGCTGCTGCCTGGAAGAGCCGCTCTGACTCAGAAGCTGTCAGTTATTTTCACGAGTTTGCGATGCGCTGCAGCAATACGAATATATAGTGTCTGCTATCCCGCTCAGCCCTGAGATCCGGTCCTGGGAGAAGTGTTCTTCCAGACCGCACTCCTTCAGGAAATCGATCCTGCGCTGTGCGATCTCTTCTGCCGGAAGACCATTGTACAGCTGCATCATCACATACAGGACGCCCCGGATGATCAGGGTGTCCGACGTGGCATCCAGATAAAACATCCCGTCCTGCAGCCTGCAGCGCAGCCAGACGCGGGACTGGCATCCCCGGTGAAGATTCTCATCTCTCATCAGTTCCGGCTGATCCGCCGGCACATACGACGATAATTCTACAAGAAATGAATACCGCAGGAACTCATCCTCAAATTCGTTCAGTTCCTCTCTGATCTCCCGGATCCTGTCTTCCAGCATATCCCGTCTTCTCCATAATGATCCGGGCAAGTGCCCCGGTGGTCGTAATCTCTGCTGTGTCATAGGGCGGGTACTCAAACCCGAACTCCCTGGACAGCGACATGAACAGCAGCACCTTCTTGGTCATAAAGGAACTGGTGGAACCGCAGTGTCTGGACACGTCCAGAAGAGCTGCCTCGTTGGGATTCAGTTTCCCTGCCTTTGCCACACTGAGCTGCGCAAGTTCATTCAGGTTCCGGGTCTCAGGCAGCGGAACCTCATCGTCCAGCAAAAATTTATACAGAACATAACGGTGAATATGTTCTTCGAAGTCCGAAGGGTCCGGAGTTTCCGGGCCCTTCAGGATTTCAAGTTCTCTTTTTGCCAGGCTGTCCGCAATGGTCAGCCTTCTGATGATCCCGCTCCTATCAAGCAGTGCCATCTTCTCAGCAGGCCAGGACCTTGAGGCCGAGGATCTCGCCGAGCTTAATCATCTCTTCATAATAGTCACCGTATACGAAAGGTACGTGGTTGCCCACATGGATCTGGGCATTGTAGAACTTCTGCGTGTCGTCGATCTGGAACAGCGCGCCGTGCGTGCAGTTGTCCATATCATATCCGAATCCGTTCTTCAGCGTTCCTCTGGAAACGAGGAGCTGGTCACAGTTCGGGCTGAAGCGGCACATGGTGATGACCTGTCCTGCATCCGCGTCAAAGTCTCTGCGCATGGTCACACCGAATCCGCTGTAGGCAAACGGACGGATGGCGAATCTTGCGCCTTCCTCGTCGAAGCCCTTCATCTTGCGGTTGCCGACAGAATGCTGGGTCATGACCATATTCGGAACACCGCGCAGCGCATTCCATTTCTCTTCTCCGACATGGTCTTTGGAGAAATGAAGCACATAGCCGTCTTCTGTGAGAGTTCCGTCCGGAAGTGTCAGAACTGCGGTGTTGCCCATGTAGGAAGGCTTGCCGGAGATCGCCTGCAGGGCAGCCTTGGAGACAGCTGCAGTGATATCATATTCGCACGCGGAGGGGATTCCCTGCTCGTTGTTCAGAGAATGGGTGATGCAGAAGGTGAATCTCTCCTTGTTGATGCGGCAGGTGGAACATGCATCCGGGCAGTTTGCCGTAAACGCGTTGCACTCATTTGCCTCAAGCAGCTTCTGGATGAGCTTGTACATCTTGACGGAAGGAACCATGTTTTCACGTTCCATCACACAGGGATCCGCATCCTTCATCAGCTCGTCGATCACGGCGTTGACATCCACCATATCCTCTTCGTTGATGTTCTCCTGCTTTCTTCCCGGAGTCGTGTAGTTGGTGGTCGGATCGATCTCATGGATCTGGTCGATGACTTCATGCAGGTTCGCAAAGCGGAACTTGGTGCCGAGCACTTCCGTGACCTTGTCGAGGCTTACGAAAGAGTCATTGGCATCATGCAGAGAGTAGTCATGGCCGAATCTGGACACACACAGAACTCTTGTGTTTGCCAGAGCCTTTCTCGCTCTCAGCACGCGCAGCTGCTGCTTGAACTGCTTCCAGCTCAGAAGAGAATAGGTCTCGATTCCCTTCGCAAGCATCGCGGAGGTATTGATGGTCGCGCCGTAGTCATTTCCAACGAAGATGATCGGCTTCTTGACCATCTGGGCGAATTCCGTGATCATCTCACCGGTCCTGCCGGTCGTGGATGCCAGATAGACGTCGGTCTCTTCAGAGCCCACACAGAGCTTGCGCATCTCCTCTTCAGAGATTCTCCAGTTCTCCGTATGATTCACATAGCGCTTCGGCTCGAGCATCTCAACACCTTCCGGAAGGTTGAACTTGATGCCCATCTGGATACCCTTGTAGGCCTCATTGTTGATCATCTCGTCGAACTGTCTCTCCAGCTCCATTCCTTTTCCGAAACGGCACGGTCCCTCATACGGCAGCTCATGTACGATATCAAAGAATACCAGGCGTACCTTCAGCACAGTATCATGGATTGTTTCGATCTTGTTTCCGCTCATTCTTGTCCTCCTTATTGGCTCTCTTACGTCACGATTCTCGAACAGGAACTGCCCTGCCGCAGCAGCGGCTCATCCTGTCTGTACAACTTCAACGTAGCATAAGGACTTTGCGGAAACTATATTCAAAAAATCGAAGCCGTATCGAAATAATAAAAGATGTTCAAAGCACTCTACCAACATTAGGATTAAAAAACTGAAAAACTGCCGGACACACGGTCCGGCAGCAAGGCTGCGTCAAGTACTGTTCTGTTTTTATTTCTGCCCGTTACGGCTCTCCAGAAGATACACCTTAAGTGCGTCCATGGCAGCTTCATACTGCTCTGGTCCCATGGCAATCTTGCCATGATTCATCGCGATCAGATTCTCCCGCCGAAAGCTCGTGAGAAGGCGATTGATAGAATTGACAGATAGACCGATCTCTTCACACATCTGCTGGCGGGTCTTGCGGATTACAACCAGTGAACCGGTTGTTTTATCATACTCTTCCAGGAGATATTTCAGCAGCACATATTTGGTGGAGTAGAACATGCGCTCCCCACGGTGATAGCTGGTTGAATACAGCTTTGTCGCTATCAATTCACTGACATAACGCAGAAGATGAATATCGGAGTTAAGCCATGCGTCAAACACCGCAGCAGGAAGGAATGCAATCTCACAGACTGTAAGTGTCTCTAATGTGACAGACGTGATGCCATACCCGGACAAGAGGGCAACCTCTCCTGTAAATGAGATGGGGTCATTGGTCTCAATCATGAAAAGATTGCCGTTCTCAAACTCATTCACAACCCTGAATGATCCTTTCAGAAGAATACCTACTTCTCTCAGAGGACTGTCCTTCTGGTGGATCAGGCTGTGCGGCTCTACGATCCGCAGCGCAAACTGCCCATCAAGCCTGGCAGGGATCTGCCAGCCCTTATGGGCAAGACCGGGATAAACTGCACACAATTCCGAAAACGTCATGTTGTCTCCTCTGCTGACCAACACTCATACAAGCTCATTATAAAGTGTCAGAAAAGCCTCAACAAGCGCAGTCTAACTCCAATGACTCAAAAAAGGTTCTTTTCTGAATGCCTCCTTCGCCTCAAAACGGATCCGCTCTTCATCCAGTGTCAGATATTCCCTGTCTCTCATAACAAGTCTGCCGTCGATGATGGTGTGTACTACATCTCTGCCGCTCGCGCACTCTACAATAGTATGCAGCAGATTCTGTGTCGGCCACAGGTGTGGTGCATCAATGTTCAGTGCGATCAGGTCTGCCCTGGCGCCTTCTTCGATGGATCCTGTCCGGTCGGAAAACAGTGCGGATGCTCCTCCCTGCGTTGCCATTATAAGCAGCGTTTCAGCCGGCATCACACTGCTGTCTGCCGATGAGATTCCGTGGGTGACATTCATCAGACAGCGGAAGAGGCGCATCTCCCGGAACAGATCCAATCCGCCGTGTCCTGCACCATCGCTTCCGAATCCGCATGAGATCCCCCGGTGAAGGAGCTGAGGCGTCCTCGGTATTCCTTTTCCGGAATTGGAGAAGGGGCAGTGAGCGATCCGGATCTTTCTGTCAGCGATGATATCGATCTCATCATCGCTCAGGAAGATCGCATGGGCAGCAAGAAATTGTTCCGGTACAAGTCCCTGTTTCTCAAGCCAGACAAACGGTCTTTCTCCGTAACGCTCAATAAACTCCGTAACCTCTGAGGCATACTCATTCAGATGTGTCTCAAAGGGAACACCGTCCTCTATAGCTGCGTTCAGTACTTCCCGGTAGAGTTCCTCGCTCACGGCAGTCGGTGTAGTGACAGAATAAACAGGAAGCAGACGGTCTGACCCTGTCGAATCAAGTCTTTTTTTCATTCTTCTCAGGAACCGTACTCCCTCTGCGGGCGATCCTGACCGCAGAGAGTCGGGAGCCATGGGATTGTCATTTGTCATAAAACTGAGGCGGCCGCGCATCCCGGCCTTCCCATAGATCTCTGCAAAGATCTCCGGAAAATGTCCACCTGCGTCTACGAATGAAGTCGTGCCGCAGCCGATCATCTCCAGAGCCGCCAGAGATGCGCTGAGAGCCGAGGTTTCCTCTGTCAGTCTGCTCTCGAAAGGTACATTGACCCTCTTCCATATTACCGGTTTTTCATCCAGCAGACGGCCTCTGAGAAGCTGCTGGCTGGTATGGATATGGGCGTCCGTAAGGCCGGGCATGACAAACAACCCACTCCCGTCAATCACGGTCTGTGCCTGGGAGGGATCTCCCGAAAAACTCTTGATTACACCATCAGCAATTGCGATCGACGCATCTTTTTCAATGGTCATCTGAGGCGTCAGATAATCAACATGACTGATAAGAATGTCATAACGTGCGGAAGACATAGGTATTCCTCCATGGGTTCAGGATAAAAACAGCTTCCAGACTGCAAACGCAACAGAAAAGACAGCAACGCCGCGTTTCAGCGCAGTCTGCGGGATATGATCTGCATTCATACTGCCGATAAGGATACCCGCAGTATGACACAGCAGAATGAAGAAAAATATAATTCCCAGATCAGACGGTGTACACTGACTACCGTACACAAAGATCGACGGAATGGCAATAAAGATTGAATCAAAGAGCGCGATCCCGACAGACATGCGCACCGGGATCCCCATCAGGACCAGCAGTGGCATGACCACGACCGGGCCTCCGGCTCCGGACATCGCGCAGATCAATGCCGTCACAAAACCGATCGGGACCAATATCCCCCTTGAGACAGCGCAAATCTCTGCGCTCCCCTCTCTCTTCGGGCTCTTCCGGATCAGCCATTCCTGCACAAAGATCGCAAGTCCGGAGATCAATACGACCACATACAACACGGTCTGTATCGCTTTACCGACCCAGAGCTGACCGATCACTGCGCCGGCCGTACTTCCCACCAAAGATGACAGGCCGAGCGGCAGGGCAATCTTCAGCGGCATCTCTCCTCTCCTGTAGTAAGTCCATGCACCGATCGCACCGGAGATAAGGAAACAGCAGAAACTGATAAAAAGACTTTTCGAAGGAGTGTATCCTGCATATCCGATAAAGAGAAGAGGGAGAAGGAAGCCGGCGACTCCGCACAGTCCTATACTGAGGCCGACGGCAAACGCGCCGGCCAGAAGGATCATCACCATCATATCAGATGGTTCCCATCACGCTCAGTATGAGCTGGGCAATGAGTGCCGAGCCCAGGAAAGTTCCTGTCATGACAAGAATAGCGATAATGATATAGCGCCATCCACTTCTGAAGAAGGTCTTCAGCTGATTGCTGATGGACATTCCGGCATAAGCGCCAACCATCGTCAGAGGAGCCGTGAAGTTGATCTTATTAGCAGATTCGATCACAAATCCGGAGATCGGTGACACCGGAATGGCCGCCAGAAGTCCGAGGATCGAACAGTAAGCTACGGTCGGAAGTTTCAGCGGAATAATCGCTTTCAAGCCGGCTCCCGCAAGGGCGATACACAGAAGGACCAGCACGCCGGGAAGAGATTCGATGAAAGATACATCAAATCCGATAAAATTCGCAAGCATCATGCCGATGCCTGTGATGATCAGGGTGAAAATAACATCTTTTGCTCTCATTCCTGTTCCCTCCTTCCGTATTTCGTGATTCGGCCGATCTTCGGCTCCAGTTTCCTATACAGCCAGTTGCACAGAGGCAGACCGATGAAGATGGCAAGGTAGATTCCGTCAATACCGGAAACTGTCTCTGAAGCTGCTGCCAGAGCAGACAGCTTGTCTGCCATAGCCGGATAGATCTCCGCAAGAGTAGCGGATGCAGATGACATAAGGATGCCTGCACCGACACCTGACGCCATTCCCAGTGAATATGGATGGAACCAGTTCAGTGCTGCGACAATGGAAGTCATGAATCCAAAATAGATCGTACCGACCATGCCGATTACGATATAGACAGCCAGGCAGCCCTGTCCTTCCGGAGAGCTTGCACCATACATGTCCTGAATCAGGGCAAGATTGGTCTCACGATTGATCGAATGGCAGGCACCGATCGACTCTCTCTTAAGCCCAAGCATCAATGCAATCGGAAGAGACAGGAAGATTGTTCCGAGATTGCCGAATTCCTGAAGCAGCAGAGCTGGACCGACTTCGATTACCGTCATGATATTGGCTCCTGCATTGATACCCAGTTTCGCAATAAACGGCAGAATAGCGATGCTGACCAGCGAACCTGCAGCCTTCACGCGTTTGTCATCAAGGATCTTCAATACGTTCGGACCGGTAAGAAGACCGAGCCCCAGTGAGAAAAAGATGGGAAAGATGATAAAAGTGCCTTTCCACACAGGAATCCTGATCTGTCCGATCTTGTCAGCGATCAGAATAAAGATGAATGCGAGCAGATAGATGATCCACTCGGTTTTGATCCGCTCAGTCAGCGAATCATAGGCGTACGTTTTATTGTTCATAAGCTCCTCCGATTTATAGGTGAGAGATGACAGTGTACGCCATAATTATAGGTGTGAGCTGTTTCAGAAAAAAATCCATATGGGTGGTTTTTACCATAAAACACAGGAAGACCGGAGATATCCCCGGTCTTCCTGTGTGGTTGGATCAGTGACAGGCGCCTGTCCGGCACGCCTGCCTGTTTAATAAGGTCAGCCCAGTATGTCTCCCAGACTGGCTTCTTTGATGTTGTGCTTCTCAGCGTAGCCTGTCAGGAACAGTGTCAGTGCACCGTCGCCGGTGACATTGCAGGCGGTTCCGAAAGAATCCTGCAGCGCAAAGATGGTCAGCATCAGTGCTGTCCCGGTCTCATCGAATCCAAGAACGCCGGTGATCAGTCCCAGGGATGCCATGACGGTTCCTCCGGGAACGCCGGGTGCTCCGATTGCAAATACGCCCAGGAGCAGGCAGAACAGGATCATCTTGCCAAGTGACGGAAACTCACCGTACAGCATCTTGGATACTGCCATGACAAAGAAGGTCTCGGTCATGACAGAGCCGCACAGATGAATGTTGGCAAACAGCGGAATGCCGAAATTGACGAGATCATCGCGCAGTGTCGGCTCTGACTTCTTCGCGCATTCCAGTGCAACCGAAAGGGTTGCCGCGCTGGACATGGTTCCGACCGCTGTCATATAAGCCGGTCCATAGTTCCTGATGATATTGAGTGGATTCCTTCCGGAATAGGCACCGGCGATACCATACAGAAGCGCCAGCCAGATGTAATGTCCGATCATTACGATCACGATGATGATCAGGAAGATGGGCAGCTGCTTTGTGATGGTCCCTTCATAAGCAAGGGTGCAGAAGGTGCAGCCGATCAGGATCGGCAGTACCGGGATCACCATCTTAGTGACGATGCTCAGAACGATCTTCTGGAATTCTTCCAGAAGGCCTGTGATCAGTTTGCTGGAATTCCAGGCTGCTGCAAGTCCTACCATAACTGATAAAAACAGCGCTGACATGACCGGCATGATCTGCGGGATCGACAGTTCAAAAACAACCGGCGGCAGTGCCTTCAGTCCATCCACTTCAGGGCTGATATTCAGATGCGGCAGAATCGTGAAGCCAGCTCCCGTCGCGAAGAATGCGGCACCGATCGAAGAGATGTACGCGATGCACAGCGCAACGATCAGCATCCGGGACGCATTGTTGCCCAGCCGGGTAATCGACGGAGCGATAAATCCAATGATAATCAGCGGAACACAGAATGAAATAAACTGACCGGCGATATATTTTACCGTCACGATAATGTTGAGCAATGCCGTGCCGATCGCGGTTCCATCCGCCGCATTCAGCGCAAGGCCGGCAACGATACCGACGGCAAGCGCCACCAGCAGTTTAAATGGCAGACTGTGTAAGATTCCTGTTTTTTTCATACTTTCCCTCCTCCAGGATCACAGATCCGTAATCAGTTCACGAATACACATTATAAAGGATTTTTACAGAACAGGAAATAGATGTCCATGTTTTTATATCCAGACCGTTTTCTTCACAGTCACAGCCCATTCTCGATCTGGATCCGGCTTCCTTCTTTCCCCTTAGTGACGCGGATCTGCTGCGGTATGTTCTCGATCAGTTCCTCGCGGTGACTGATCACCCCCACCAGTTTGCCGCTGCCCGACAGGTGAAGCAGTGTGTTCATCGCATTGTCGATCGACTTTCGGTCCAATGTTCCAAAACCTTCATCCACAAACAGGGCATCCATCTGGATTCCTCCGAGATTGGAAGACACTGTATCCGAGAGACCCAGCGCAAGGCTGAGCGAAGCCTTGAAGCTCTCCCCTCCTGACAGATTGCCGACCGGCCTTCTTCGTCCGGTATAGTGATCCTGTACTTCCA
>OMSN01000179.1 GCA_900313765.1 uncultured Eubacteriales bacterium | reverse complement strand
AACGCGAAGAGCATCATGGGAGTTATGGCTCTTGCAAGCCAGAATGCTCCGAAGATCAGTGTTCGTGCAGATGGAGTTGACGAAGAGGAAGCAGTGAAAGCAATAGCGGGTCTTTTGGAGTAATTACTGATACCGGTTCATCTAAACATTCAGGGCACAGCCATTCAGGCTGTGCCCTTTTTTATTTGTTTAGTGCTTGACAATGAAAATAAGTTGGAGTAAGATAGCAACGTTCTGAAAAATGTGTGTGCGTAGCTCAGCTGGATAGAGCGTCTGGCTACGGACCAGAAGGTCGCGAGTTCGAATCTTGTCGCGCACGCGTGAACCCCCTGTTTCCAAGGTGATTGGAAACAGGGGCTTTTTTATTTTCCATGTACTGGAATAAACGGTTTCTTATCGGTATAATCATTACAGACCGTACCTGGCAGGTTCCGGGTATTTCATCGGGGACACAGACTGCAGATTGCGTAGAGGGGTTGTCTGAGGAGTATGGCGAAGGGATCGGATTATCAGAACAGAAGAAAGAGGATATTTGAGATCATTCAGATCGCAGGCGGCACCGACACGCCCAGCCGTGTCTTTGACTATCTGATCATCGGTCTGATCGTGCTGTCTATTGTCCTGACAACACTGGAAACATTTCAGCTGACACCGACTGCTGCCGGCATTGTGGATCTGCTGGATGCGGTCTGCATGATCACATTTACGGTGGAGTATGTGCTCCGCTTCTGGACGGCGGATCTGCTGTATCCGGAGAACCCGCATCCGTATCTGAAGTATGTTTTTTCGGGTTCTGCATGCGTGGACCTGCTTTCCTTCCTGCCGTTCTATCTCAGCGGGATCATTCCGCCGGGGATGATTGTCTTCAGGCTGATCCGTGTGGCTAGGATCCTCAGGCTGTTCCGGATCAACCGTTATTCGGACCCGCTCACAGTGATCACTTCGGTTCTGGCAAGAAAGGCATCTCAGATCTTCGCATCGGTTTTCCTGGTACTTATGCTGATGCTGGCATCCTCACTTCTCCTGTACTATGCGGAGCATGATGCCCAGCCTGAGGTCTTCACGAATGCATTTTCCGGATTGTGGTGGTCGGTCTCCACGCTGTCTACGATCGGATACGGAGACATCTATCCGGTCACCGTACTGGGTAAAACACTGGCCATCATCATCAGCCTGCTTGGCATGAGTGTGGTTGCGATCCCAACCGGTATCATCACCGCTGGCTTCATGGAGGCGGCTGCCAGTGAAACGCATGATACGGAAGAAACCGGCATGCCCAGGCTGACACAGCGCAGGGTTCTGGATATCACCGGTCCGGGGACTGTTGTACAGGCGCCGGCTAAATATTACCGGGATGGAGATACCATAGAGCAGCTTGCACTGGAACGGTTTGCCGGAAGGTGTGTCGTAACTACACTGAGCGGGCTGGTCACACCGGAACAGATGGGTACGGTGATCGCATCCTCCTCAGCGCAGGCTGTCCGCAGGATCCTGCTTCGGGGGAACTGTGAACTCTCCAAAGAGACAGCAGCTTACCTGAATGAAATGAGAGTTCTTCTGGTCGGCAGCCAGAGCGGGTCGATCGGAGATGCTGAAGTCTGTTATGAACTTCTTGGCAGTCGTGCGGCAATTCTTCTGAATCTGGATCTGGTGGCGGTGGAGGACGGTGAGTACTTCCTCAGCGCGGCGCCGCTTCTGATGGAGAATGCAGATACATCTCCCTGCAGAGCTTATCTGATGAGATAGACAGGAAAGGCAGAATAAAGGGCGGGATCCCTGTGAGGGATCCCGCCTGTTTTTTATCTGGTATACACCTCCAGGACGTTTCGAAGAGCGTCCATGGAACTGGTTGGACAGCGTGCAATGATGGTGCCGCTGCCTTTCATCTGCTTTTCGGCACTTTGCAGCATCTTGTGTGAGAGTGCGCCGGTGAACAGGATGCACAGATCAGGACTGCCGATCTTGTTTTTCATCCCCCCGGTGGTCTTGGTGAACACCTTGGCTCTGCAGTTATACTCTTTGCAGAGATCTTTGTAGTTGCGCTCCATGCGCTCATTTCCGCCCAGAATTAAGACTGACACAGGTACCTCCTTGTCTGCCGCGGTGGCTTTGACTTAATAAATGAAAGTTATATATATCTAACGACTGTTAGTATACACTGCCTTTTGTTTTCTGTCAATCCTCCCTGTGGATATGATCAATATCACGCCGGGTCATCTTGCCTGAATATCTGTGGAATGCTATACTAATTCTTGTATTTTCACTGATCCCGGACAGCGGATCGGTGTTGCTTCCGCACATACTGGCGGAGTCTCAATATGCAGGAGGTGTCTTGTCTTATGAAAACAGTGGCTGATTATATTAGAACGATTCCGGATTTTCCGGAGCCTGGTATTATGTTCCGTGATGTGACCAGTGTCCTTCAGGATCCGGACGGATTGAAGCTTGCAATCGACGAGATGGCGAAGCTGTGCGGAGATCCGGATGAGATCGATGCAGTTGTCGGACTGGAATCCAGAGGATTCATTTTCGGTATGCCGCTGGCTTACAATCTTCACAAGCCTTTTATCCTGGTTCGCAAGAAGGGAAAACTTCCCTGCGAGACGATTGAGCAGACCTATGATCTGGAATACGGCAGTGCAACGATCGAGATGCACAAAGATTCCATTAAGCCGGGCCAGAAGGTTGTCGTCGTAGATGATCTGATCGCTACGGGCGGAACCGTTGCGGCGGCCATCAAGCTGATCGAGAAACTGGGCGGCGAAGTGACCAAGTGTGTATTCCTCCTTGAACTGGCCGGCCTGAACGGCAGGGACAAACTGAAGGGATACGATGTAGAGACGGTTGTCTCTTATGAGGGGAAATAAGCAGTTTTCGGAGAGAGTATGGAAGAAGTTAGCAGCAGCAAGGCCAGAGTGGCCGAACCTGAACTGAATAAACTTCCTGAAAAAGAGCGTCAACTGATTCGCGAGGCGGATGCCTCCGCCAAGTCGATGCAGGACTTCACGAGTCCTGAGGAACTCTACGATGAACTGCTGGCGGGGATTCGGAAGTATCATCCATCCGATGACATCTCCATGGTGGAGAAGGCCTATCGGATCGCTTATGATGCCCATGTGGGGCAGAAACGCAGATCCGGAGAACCGTATATTATCCATCCGCTGTGTGTCGCAATTATCCTGGCTGATCTCGAACTGGACAAAGAGACGATCGTCGCCGGACTTCTTCATGACGTCGTGGAAGATACCGTCATGACAGATGCTGAGATCAGACGGGAATTCGGGGATGAAGTAGCTCTTCTGGTGGACGGAGTTACCAAACTGGGCCAGTTGAGCTATTCTTCCGATAAACTGGATACACAGGCAGAGAATCTGCGCAAGATGTTCCTGGCCATGGCCAAGGATATCAGGGTCATACTGATCAAACTGGCGGACCGCCTTCACAATATGCGTACACTCCAGTACATGAAACCGGAGAAGCAGAAGGAGAAGGCAAGAGAGACCAGAGAGATCTATGCACCGATCGCGCAGCGTCTCGGTATCAGCAAGATCAAGGTGGAACTGGACGACCTGTCCCTGAAGTACCTTGAGCCCGAGGTCTATTATGACCTGGTGGACAAGGTCTCTCTCAAGAAGGGCGAGCGTCAGTCCTTTATCGATGATATCGTGCGTAATGTCAAAGTCCATGTCAGGGCTGCCAACATCAATGCCGAGATCTACGGGCGCGCGAAGCATCTGTTCTCAATCTATAAGAAGATGGTCAACCAGGGCAAGACCATCGATCAGATCTATGATCTGTTTGCAGTCCGCATTATTGTGGATACGGTCAAGGACTGCTATGCGGC
>OMSN01000051.1 GCA_900313765.1 uncultured Eubacteriales bacterium | reverse complement strand
GGGAGGTGACCTCAGGATCGAGTGGGATCAGGATCAGAATACGATCTTCATGACGGGGCCGGCCGTTCGTGTATTTGACGGAGAGATCGATCTGTGAATTGCACAGAAATTGTGGATATTGTGTCGGATTTCTTCTATAATAGTGCAATATACCATTTCACATAACAGTGCAACAGAATCTGTAGTAGATCAACAGAGGATGCGGTTTCATGAAGAGAGCAGGATCAGGTGCGCTTTTGGCAGGTGTTCTGTCAGCTGCAATGCTGCTGAGCGGCTGTACGCGCAGTCAGATGAATTATCAGATCGCAGAAGCGATCGGCACGGTCGGCATGTATGAGAACAATGAGCCGGTCGAGACTCCGCAGATGGCGATCCGGCGAGAGATGCTGGAAGAGTCGGAGTCGGAAGAAGAGGCTCTGATGAGCGTTCTGAACAGGGCTGAGGCACTCGCTGCAGGCTATAATTTTGAGGAAGCGATCTCGGTGCTCAATACGATCGAGGGCATTGCTTCCAGAGATGAGCGGGTCAATGAAGCCAGGGAGCGTTACGAGAAGGGAGACACAGACCTCGTGAACTGGGTGGACGGTGATATCCCGCACCTGTGCTTCCCGACTCTGATCTATGATACCACCATGGCATTCGACGGAGACGGGAAAGCCTCCAGCTATTCCACTACCATGGTTACCTGCAAGGAATTCAATGCGATCCTGCAGAGTCTGTATGACAACAACTATATCCTGATCGATATCCATACGATCGCGGCCAATACCACGGATGAGCGCGGAGCGACTTCCATGGAACAGCTGCAGCTCAAACTGCCGAACGGCAAGAAGCCCATCGTACTGTCCCAGGACAACCTGAACTATTCGGGTGTGACCAACGGTGACGGAATTGCCACGAAGCTGGTGCTGGATGAAGACGGCAGGGTCAAGGCACAGT
This sequence comes from uncultured Eubacteriales bacterium, assembly GCA_900313765.1. Taxonomy (GTDB): domain Bacteria; phylum Bacillota; class Clostridia; order Lachnospirales; family Lachnospiraceae; genus Porcincola. The sequence goes on along the minus strand of OMSN01000051.1, from coordinate 8,701 downwards.
ATACCGACGACGGCGGACATGATGTGGCGGGAGATTATGATTTCATCCCGATCCTGGATACCTTCATCGAAGAGCATCCGGACTTCTCCTTCCGGGGAGCCAGAGGTATCGTATCTGTGTCCGGGTCAGACGGCGTCTTCGGATATGATCTGCCTTCTTCGGGCACTACTGCCGGTTCCGCCCAGAGTGCGGCGCCCGCCGACACGGGCAGTTCCGACACGGCAGGAGGTACCCTTGCAGGCGTAGCGAATACCACTTCCTCAGGAGGTTCCATGGCAGGGCTGACAGAGGACCAGCAGCAGATCGCGAAGATCAGCAAGGCGCTCACGGATGAGGGATGGAGCATCGCCTGCGCGGGCTGGAGCCACAGCTATATGAACGATCAGTCCTATGAACAGTTTGTAGCTGAGATGGATAAATGGAACGCTCAGGTCGGCTCTCTCGCCGGTTCTTCAGACATTCTGTTTTATCCCTACGGAGCGGAAGTCGAATATCCGGGACAGAAACTGGAATACCTGCTCAGCAATGGATTCGCCTATCTGTGCGGTCTGTGGGGAGATACGGATTTCAGGGAAATGGGAGACCGGTACATGCGTATGACGCGCCGTTTTGTGGACGGCTATACACTGGTCAACGCGCCGTCTTATTTCACAGACTTTTTTGCAGCCGGAGAGATTCTGGACGACGACAGATAACATGATTCGCTGCATATCATTGTTCGGGACTTGAAAACTATACTAGAAACGAGGAAAGACTATGGAACTGTTCACCTACACAATCAAGAGGATCATTGTGTCGATCGGCACATTGCTTCTGGTGACGGCAATCACCTTTTTTCTGATGAATGCCATACCAGGTTCACCCTTCATGACCGACAAGTCGACTCCGGAGCAGATCGCACTGGCCAACGCCAAGTACGGTCTGGACAAGCCGCTGGTCGTTCAGTTCGGGAATTATCTGAAAAACTATCTTCACGGAGACATGGGCGTATCCCTGAAGATGCAGGAAGGGACCCCGGTGACCAGGATCCTGTTCGGCCAGGGGAAGTTCACGCTGTCCATGAAGATCGGCCTGTGGGCACTTCTGGTGGCTGTAGTGATCGGCATACCGCTGGGTGTGCTGTCGGCCTATTACAGAGGAGGCTGGCTGGACTCCATCCTGAGGGTCCTGACCACAGTCGGCATAGCGCTTCCCAGTTTTGTAATCGCAACCCTTATGCTGTTTGAGTTCGCGGTGCAGCTGGGCTGGCTCCCTGTGCAGAGCAATGACCTGCCCAATTTTGCCAGCTATGTCATGCCGGTGTTTACCCTTGCACTCAGTCCGATGTGCCGGATCGCGAAACTGACGAGGACCAGTATGCTGGATGCGATCAATCAGGATTACATCCGCACTGCCCGCGCCAAAGGCGTTACGACGAAAGTGGTACTGTTCAAGCATGCACTGCGCAATTCCCTGATCCCGGTGATCACCTATCTGGGACCGCTGACTGCCGGCATCATCACCGGAGCTCTGGTCGTTGAGCAGATCTATCATATTCCGGGGCTTGGCAACTATTTCGTGTCAAGCATCCTGAACCGTGACTATCCGGTCATCATGGGAACCACGGTACTTCTTGCCGTGCTGATCATTTTTATGAATCTGGTTGTTGATATCGCATATAAGATCGTTGATCCCCGGATCAATATCACAAAGAAGGGAGAGTAAGAAAATGAAAAAAGCATTTCAGCTCTTCCAGGCAGATCCGGAAAAGGTCCTGCAGATGCAGAACCTGACGGACGCGGATTTTGAGAAGGCTGCCGAGAGTGAAAAAGAGAAGATGGTCCAGATGCACAAGAGTGTATCTTACTGGCAGGATGCCTGGAGACGGTTCCGCAGGAACCATGTATCCATGGGTTCTCTGTTCGTCTTCATCCTGATCCTTCTGTTCTCCTTTATCGGCCCGATGTTTATTGAATACAGCTATGAGGAGCAGTACCGCAGCGCGCAGAAACTCGGACCGATGGAGTACTCCGAGACAGAGCAGATGGTACAGACCCTTATGAAAAATGGTGCGGACGGCTTCTATGCAACCTCTCTGAAGGCCGGTTCGGCATCAGCGATCCGGAAAGGAAACTGGTATTTCACATCCGGCGGCAAGACATACGCATTTACCATCGACAAAGCGGTGGAGAAGGCGACGCTGGTCTTTGACGCGGACGGAGATCCCCAGGTCTATATCGCGAAGGATAAAGACTGGGAAGACGGTGCGTTCAAGGAGGTCACCCCGGTGGAGATCACAGATACTCCCGCTGAGGATGCGCAGGTGATCGAACTGTCCACCAAGGTCTTTCCGCATGTGTTCGGAACAGATTCCCAGGGACGTGACCTGATGGCCCGCTGCATGTACGGATCCCGCGTATCCATCATCATCGGTGTTGTCGCTGCCCTGATCGTACTGGTCATCGGAGCCCTGTATGGCTCGATCTCCGGTTTTGCGGGCGGCAAGGTCGACTTTGTCATGATGAGAATCGTCGACCTGATCTATTCCATTCCGGATGTCCTGATCGTCCTGCTCCTGCAGGTGGTTCTCAAGGAGCCTCTGCAGAACTGGTTCGACAGCTCCAGTCTTGGCGTTGTGAAGGCCCTCAGTACACTCGGCGTTGGTATCGTCAGCATCTTTATCACATTCGGACTCCTTTACTGGGTCGGCATGGCCCGCATCATCCGCGGTCAGGTCCTGCAGCTCAAGGAGCAGGAGTATGTCATGGCAGCTACGGTTCTCGGAGCATCTTCCTCCAGGATCATCCGCCGGCATCTGCTTCCGAACTGTGTTGGACAGCTGATCATCCAGACGTGCCTGCAGATCCCGTCTGCGATCTTCCTTGAATCGTTCCTGTCCTATCTGGGACTTGGTGTTTCGGCTCCCATGGCATCCCTGGGCTCTCTGTGCTCGGATGCGAAGGAGACCTTCCTGCTGTTCCCGTACAGGCTGCTGTTCCCTGCGATCCTGCTGAGCCTGATCGTATTGACACTGAACCTGATCGGAGACGGTCTGCGTGACGCGCTGGATCCGCGTCTGAAGAATTAAGGAGGGCGGAGCATGAGTGAGAATCTGCTGGAAGTTAGAGATCTGAGAGTTTCGTTCTACACGCCCGCCGGAGAGGTGAAGGCAGTAGACGGGATCTCATATGACTTGAAGGAAAATGAAGTTATGGGCATCGTCGGAGAATCCGGTTCCGGAAAGTCCGTAGAAGCCTACTCGATCATGGGGCTGCTGTCCAACCCCGGCAAGATCATCGGAGGTTCGGTGACCTTTGAGGGAGAGGACCTGCTGGCATACACGGATGAGCAGAAGAGAGCCTTCCGCGGGACGAAGGCCAGCATGATCTTCCAGAACCCGATGACGTGCCTGAATCCGGTCTACACGATCGGCAATCAGCTGGAGGAGGCACTTCGGTGCCATGACAAGTCCATCTCGAGAGATGAGGCGCACAAACGCGCGATCGAGATGCTGGAGCTGGTCGGCATCAACAATGCGGACCGCCGTGTGAATCAGTATCCCCATGAGTTCTCGGGCGGTATGCGCCAGAGAGCCATGATCGCGATGGCTCTGATCTGCCATCCGAAGCTCCTGATCGCCGATGAGCCGACGACAGCGCTGGATGTCACGATTCAGGCACAGATACTGGAACTGATGAAGGATCTGCAGAAGCAGACCGGAATGGCGATCATCTTTATTACGCATAACCTGGGCGTTGTTGCAGAGATCTGTGATAAGGTGAGCGTCATGTACGCCGGCCATATCATGGAGCAGGGACCGGTGGATGATATCTTCTACCGCCCGGCACATCCCTACACACAGGGCCTGCTCCGCTCCATGCCGAACCTGGAGGACACTTCCCATACAAGGCTGATCCCGATCGAAGGTACGCCTGTGGATCTGCTGGATCCGCCGAAGGGCTGTGCTTTTGGTCCGCGCTGTGAGCATTGTATGAAAGTGTGTCTGAATAATCAGCCTCCTATGGTGGAAGTGGGAGAGAACCACAGATCCGCATGCTGGAAGCAGGTGCAGGAGATGCGCATGCAGCAGGCAGATGGAAACAGACCGGAGGGAGGCAGCCATGAGTGAGCAGAAGAAAAAACTGGTAGAGACTGTAAAACTCCGCAAGTATTTCCCGGTTCGGGCCGGCATGTTCAAAACGAACCATGTCCAGGCCGTACAGGATGTCAGCCTTCATATCTTCAAAGGTGAGACACTGGGACTGGTCGGAGAATCCGGCTGCGGCAAGACTACGTTCGGCCGGACGCTGATCCAGCTGTACCATCCGACATCCGGAAAGATCATCTATGATGGCAAGACCATCTATGACAGCGAGAATAATATCCATGAGAATATGCTTCCGTACAGGCGCAAGATGCAGATGATCTTCCAGGATCCGTCCGCATCACTGGATCCGCGTATGACAGTCGGTGAGATCGTCGGGGAAGCACTGGATATCCACAAGATCTGTGCCACGAAGAATGACCGTCAGGACCGCATCAACGAGCTGTTGACCAAGGTCGGACTGAATTCAGAGCATTCCAACCGGTTCCCTCACGAGTTTTCGGGAGGACAGCAGCAGCGTATCGGCATCGCCCGTGCACTTGCCGTGGAACCCGAGTTTATTGTGTGCGATGAGCCGATCTCCGCACTGGACGTTTCGATCCAGTCGCAGGTCGTCAACATGCTGGAGGACCTGCAGGAACAGATCGGCCTGACCTATCTGTTCATTGCCCATGATCTTTCAGTCGTGCGCCATATCTCCAACCGTATCGGCGTCATGTATCTGGGATGTCTGGTGGAACTGGCAGAGAGCTATGAGCTGTGTGCGCATCCGATCCATCCCTATGCGCAGACCCTTCTGTCTGCCGTACCGCTGACGGATCCGGAGAAGAACCGTCACAGACAGCGCATCCTGCTGCAGGGAGATATCCCCAGCCCGCTGAATCCGCCGTCCGGCTGCCGGTTCCATACCCGCTGCCCGTACGCGACGGAGCGCTGCAGGAGCGAGATGCCGGAACTGAAGGAGTACAGTCCGGGACACTATGCAGCCTGCCATATGCTGGAAAAGAGTTCTTGAATCATTTTGTTTAAAAGACTTGAGTTATTATACAGGTAGTTGGTATAATAGGGTCGTTTTCAGTTACACGTATGGGTGTACGCAATACAATTTAGGAGGAAATGGATATGAAGAAGTTCAGAGCAGCAGTGGCAGCTGTCCTTGTGACAGCCCTCGCTCTCACTGGTTGCAGCAGCAACAAGAAAGAGACCGAGGCACCGAAGGAGACACAGGCTCCGGTCGTTGAGGAAGCATCCGAAGCGGTTTCCGAGGCAGCAGCAGTGGCTGAGACTGAGGCGGCAGCAGCAGTTGAAGCAGCGATCACGGAAGCAGAAGCAGCAGTTGAAACTGCAGCAACCGAGGCAGTTGAAGCAGCAGAAGCCGTTGAGACAGAAGCAGCTCCGGCAGTTGAAGCAGTCATGACCGAAGCAGAAGAAGCAGCTGCAGCGGTTGAGACAGAGGCTGCAGAGGCAGTTGAAGAAGTTCTGACTGAGGTTGAAGAAGCAGCGGCAGTCGTTGAGACAGAAGCTGAAGCAGCAGCGGCAGTTGCTGAGACTGAGGCGGAAGCGACAGAAGTCGGCAACGGCGTTGAAGTCAGAGCCTGCATCGCGTCCGAGCCTGAGACACTGGATCCGAACCTTGAGTCTTCTGTAGACGGCGCAACCTATGCAATGCATCTGTTCGAAGGTCTGATGAAGTATGACATGACAGATGACAATGCATCCGACAACAATGATAACCTTAAGCTCATCATGCCGGGATATGGCCAGGCTGAGTCTTATGAGGTTTCCGAAGACGGACTGACCTACACCTTCACTCTTCGTGACGATATCGTATGGAGTGACGGACAGCCTGTCACCGCTGCTGATTTCGAATATTCCTGGAAGAGAATCGTGGATCCGGCCAACGCTGCTGACTACGGTTATCTGCTGGGCGGCATCGTAGAGAATGCTGCTGCGATCCAGGCAGGCGAAGCAGAGCCGGATACCCTTGGTATCAAGGCTATCGACGACAAGACCCTCGAGATCAAGCTCGAAGCTGAGTGCCCGTACTTCCTTGGCATCTGCGCATTTGCAGCTCTTATGCCGCTGCGCCAGGATGTGATCGAAGAGTTTGGCAACGAGTGGACCAATCCTGAGAATATGGTCACCAACGGCGCATATGTGCTGACCGACTGGCAGCATGACAGCTATCTGGAGATGACCAGAAGCGCGACCTACTATGGCGGCGGCAACGGCCCGTCCAAGATCACATGGTACCTGAGCGATAGCCAGACCAACCAGCTTGCTTCCTATCAGGCAGACGAGTATGACTTCTTTGATGATCTTCCGGTAGACCAGATCGCGTCCCTGCGTGAGTCCGGTGATGCGTTCTCCGCTGATCAGGTTGGTACCTACTATCTGTACATGCACACCAAGAACATCCCGGATTGGAGAGTCCGCGCAGCAATCGCACTCTGCATCGACCGTGAGAACATCGTTGAGAACGTAACTCAGGGCGGACAGGTTCCGGCAACCGGTATCACAGCTGCAGGCATCACCAATTCCGAAGGAACTGAGTGGACAGAGTATGTCGGAGAGCCGATGTACAACTGGCTTGCTGAGAATTATCCGGATGCGGATCTGGAGACCTACTCCGGACGCTGCGATCTCGCTGTACAGCTTGTCGAAGAGGCAGTTGCTGACGGTTATGACAAGGATGCTACCATCGATTATGAGTTCAACACCTCTGAGTCTCACAAGGCAATCGCTGAGGCCGTTCAGTCTGATGTTGACTCCGTCCTTGGACTGCAGATGGCTCTGAACAACTCCGAGTGGCAGACCTACACCAACAACCTTGGCGAAGGCAAGTTTGGCCTTGCAAGACTTGGATGGATCGCTGACTATGATGATGCCAGCACCTACATCGAACTCTTCACCAACGGCAACAGTTACAACTATGGTGAGTGGGAGAACGACGAGTACACCGATCTCGTGAACCAGGCGAAGGCTCTTCCGGGTGGAGCAGAGCGTGATGAACTCCTGGCTAAGGCAGAGAACCTTCTGTTCGCAGAGGACGGCTGGACTGTCTGCCCGCTGTACTTCTACACCCAGCAGTACTGCCTGAAGAACCTGAAGAACGTCGGATGGACTCCGCTCGGATACTTCATCTTCTCCTATGCAGAAGCAGCAGAGTAAGAAGAACGACGTATAACTGAAAAGGCACTATGAAGAGGGCCGGTGTGAAAGCACCGGTCCTCCTTTTTAGAAAATGACGGTTACTGATTCCCGTATCTTGTTCACTGACTTTTGAACAATCTTGTTGTATACTGACTTCATCTGAAACACAATGTGCAGAAAAGTATCAATCCTGTACTAGCCAATAATCAGACTGATTACAATGATCCAGACAGCAGTGTGAAGGAGGAAGCAACATATGAGAAGCTACCTGCAGTTCCAGAAGAACCAGTCGCAGGTGAGGGCAAGGAAGAAGACAGAACATCTGAACGACATCCGGCAGGATGCTTCCGGGAACTGGGTCTACGAAGGCGAATGGATGGAGTGCACCCTGAGCGCGAAGGAGCGCAGGCGTGTGATCTGCGGTCTGTGGTGTCTGCTGATTCTTGCTGCAGCCTGCTGTATCGTCTGCGGATGTATCCGCGGGACCGGCATGGAAGGCTGTTTCTACGTTCTGATTCCCTACGCCAGTTCAGTGTTTGCAGCCTGCCTCTGCGTCCGGCATCTGTTTGCAGTCAGCGCAGGAAAGGGGCGGATGTGGAAACATCACCATACAAAGCATATGCTGGGGCTTGGACCGTGCCTGATCTGGGGGATCATTTCCAGTTTACTGTGTGTGGCGGGAAGAATCGGGCTTGCTGCATTCTCCGGCGGATGGACCAGCCCGGCGACTCCCGACTCCGCAGTCGGGAGCATCCTGTTTCTGATCCTCCAGATCCTGTCATCTGCCGCGTATCTGGCAGCCTGGTATCTCCAGAAGAAACTGGTATGGAAAACGGTTCCGAAACAGTGACTGAAAACTGTTTAAAAACAGTGACAATTAAATTGACGTCTTGTTTAAACCTATAGTAGAATAAGTACAATATTTTTAATGTAACTCTATAGATTGCAATATGAAAGGAGAGAGGTATGAGAAACTGGAAATGGAGGATTGTAGCTTCAGCCATGGCAGCTGCCATGATGTTCTCTGCAACCGCGTTTGCGGCTGAGACAGAGGCGGAAGCGGTAAGAGAAGGCGGAGATGATGTGCTGGTCGTTGGATACAGCAATTTCTCCAGCAAGTTCTCCCCGTTTTTCTCAGAGACAGCATATGACCAGGATGCATGGCTGATGACCCAGGTCAATCTGATCACCACGGACCGTGTAGGACAGATCATCTACAATGGTATCGAGGGTGAGACAAACAATTATAACGGTACAGACTATACCTATTACGGACCGGCGGATATTGTCGTAACCGAGAATGAAGACGGCACCGTTTTCTATGATTTCACTCTTCGCGATGACATTGTTTTCTCGGACGGCGAACCGATGACAATCGACGATGTTATCTTCAGTATGTATGTACTCTGCGATCCGACCTATGACGGATCTTCCACACTTTTCTCAATGCCGATCGAAGGTCTT
>OMSN01000171.1 GCA_900313765.1 uncultured Eubacteriales bacterium | reverse complement strand
TCTCCCACTGCAAAATGCGGTCCTGTCTTCTCGGCGATCAGGATCGGCAGTTTCGGGCCGATCTCATACTGCGCTGCCGCCGCATATGCGGTGGTATTGGTGCCGATGGCGAACTCGCCCATGGGAAGAGTATCGTGATGAAACAGGATATTGTCACGGATATACGCATCGTTATCCTCTTTCTTCTCAAAATTCCCACAGGAAGCGCTCTGTATCATCCCATCATGGAAATGAATCTCCAGATCCCGGAAATTCAGTCCGTTCAGATAAACCTTGGAAACATGAAGGACACCGTCAGTCCCTTTCAGCACCGGAGTGGTGAATACCTCCCCAAGCGGAATGTTGACGTCCGCGCCGCAGTTCTCGAAGATCGTCTCCCTGTCCGGATCGGTAAGCGGGTGGAACTGTACGGTCAGGTCGGTCCGGTTTGCGCCTGCTCCCAGAATATGCGCGCAGGTTCCTTTGTTCAGAGCATCGATCAGGGTTTCCTGAATCTTCGTGTACTTCGGGACATCCAGCGTGTTGACCCGGATGATCTCATGGAAGATCTTTTCATATCTATCATAATCGATGTGTCTGTCTTCTCCCTCTCCCACAGCCGCAATGTCCGGCAGCGGAAATGCAATGATGGTAAAACTGCGCTCGCTTCCGATGATGTACCGGTTGGTGATCTCGGAGAGCTTCATTCTCATCTTCACCTGAGTCTTCTGCTGCTTCTCATCGTATGTCCAGGCTTCCTTCCTGCTGACCGGCTCGAAGGGTTCTTCTCCGAAGGTTTCCATAACTGCCGGTCCCCCGTGGGCGGCTGCCAGATCTTTCATCGTCTCATAGGCAAACTGCGCCACTTCGATCCTGCGCTCCGCAAACTTCGGGTCCATCATCAGCGCAGCATCTTCTCTGTGGTCATAGTCATACTGCGGATTCGCGACAGCGCCGGTCAGGCCGCTGCGGGATGCGCCGCGGATCGTAAGCGCACTGACGCCGTAGCGGAAGATCGTCGGACGCAGATTCATGTTCTGGAAGTTTTCGATCGCTTTCCGCACCACACGCTCGAACCCCACATGATAATGCAGGTTCACGGTGCGTTTCTTCTCCAGAGGCTTCCTTCCGTATACGAATCCCATCCGGTATCCTTCACTCCAGGTATCTGCCATCCGGTCGATCTCTTCCTGGGGCAGAGAATTCAGATACTCTGCGGCCTTGATCTCGCTCTGTGTAATGTACTCGCCGTAGCGGTACAGATAGTGCAGGTCACTCAGGTCACTGTTCATGACGATATCCGCCGCAAAGCTGCAGTCCGGATCGATCTGCTCCCGGATCCGGTTCGTGAGGATCACATCTGCATAATCACTCTCGAACCAGTAGAGAGCATCCCGCACAGAGCGGGCTGTCTCCTCCGGATCCTCCATATCATTGAACCCGTCCCTGTCATCCGCAGCAGATTCCTTCCGGCTCTGCCGAAGGAGCGCACAGATCTGCACGAACAGTTCCACATGGATCGTGAGCTCCTCCTCTTTCTCCTCAAAGACATACGCGATCAGACCCCTCTCCTGTGCATACAGAAAACTGAGCAGCGGACCGAAGGTCTCTCCCAGTTCCCTCACAGCACAGGCCGGATTGGCGAAGCTGTCTTCATACTGCTGCGGCAGGATATCCTCATACATCTTCCGGTTGTATGTACTCCATTCTTCCGGATGTACCTCATAATACCCATTTTCCAGTTTTGCCCTCACATCATCCATGAGCAGCAGAAACTCTGCCGTCTTTTTGACATATGAAACAAAACGTGCAGGAACCTCCGGCTCCTGCGCGATCTCTCTGACCCGGCCGATGGCCAGATCGTATCTTTCATTCAGAATTGCCCTGTCTTCCTCTTTTACCCAGATACTTCCCATATAAAGCGGATCTTCCTCCTCCAATCCTTCTGCAGAAGTCTTATGTCCGGCTGACGGTGCATCAGCCGGCAAGCCCCACGCAGAACACGATAAACCACGCAGCGACCATAAACCCGCCCATCAGGGTCCCTGTCTTGCTCAGTGCGTAGGACTGATTCCTCTCCCGGAAACTCTCGAGACCGGCTACCATACCATAGAAGCCCATCACGAATCCGGAGAACCCCAGCGCTCCGATCCACTGCGGCGCCTTTCCTGCCATAACCATACAGATAAATGCAGTAGACAGGAACAGGATGACCGACACAGCACTGGCGACCGTGGATATAATCCCCCGTCCGTACCTGCTGCGGTCCTCAAATCTGTACTTTTTTGGTTTTTTTGCCATCTGTTCTCTATACTCCCCTGTGAGACGAACCCGCCGTTATCACTGTTTTCTTCTCACGAATTGTCTTGCGATGCAAAAAATAAGATATCCCACGATGCATCCCAGCGTATTCAGCAGCACGTCATCCACGTCGCAGCTGCCTCTCTGTGACAGATACTGTATGATCTCCACAGTAACCGACAGAAGAAACCCCAGCAGTACGACAGCCGGAAATGTCCGGAACTTCGGATGCAGCACGGGCAGTATGGTCCCGAACGGAACAAAGAGCAGGACATTGCCATACACATTCAGAAACACGGCCCACTGCCCGAGTGTCTGACGGTTGTTCAGGAACCTGCGGATCTCCCGCAGGGGAACCAGATTCATCCTGAATCCGCCATCTGCCCCTCTTCCGTAATACTCGGCAAAGAACAGAAGGTAGATCAGGAGCGCCAGATACGCTATGAACAATATAATCCCCAGGAAACGGATACGCTTCTTCGTTTTATCCTTCATCAGAACAGAACATTCTTCTTCTGGCCCAGAAGCATAGCCCCGCTGACGATCGCCATAACACCTGTCACGACTCCGACCACAACAACGATGATGCCTGCGGTCATCGTGATCACTCCGGTCACACTCATTGTCTTGTAGATCTTCTCACCGTTTTCCATGATTGCCTCCTTATTTCACACCATACTCGTCATAGTAAGCATCGATTCTTGCTTTCATTTCATCATCGATCACAGTGCCGTAGAGATGCTCCACGACCTCCTTCATGGTAACGATCGCTGTTGTCTCGATGCCAAAGTTCTCACGAATCTCATCCAGAGCACTCTTTTCTCCGGTACCTCTCTCGCAGCGGTCCACCGATACCACCAGGCCGAGCACCTTTGCGCCGGCGTGCTCCTGAATGATCGGGAGCGTCTCGCGGATGGAAGTCCCCGCTGTGGTGACATCCTCAATGATAATGACCCGGTCACCGTCATTGATCGGTCCGCCCAGAAGGATTCCTTTATCGCCGTGGTCTTTGATCTCCTTGCGGTTCGAGCAGTAGCGGACATCCTTGCCATACTTCGACGCGATCGCGATGGTTGCGGCTGTGCTCAGCGGGATCCCCTTGTATGCAGGTCCGAACAGAACATCAAAATCCGTCCCGAACTTTGCTTCGATCGCCTGTGCGTAATACTCACCGAGTTTCGCCAGCTGGCTGCCCGTACGATAGAATCCTGTGTTGACAAAAAACGGTGTCCTGCGGCCGCTCTTCGTGACAAAATCACCGAAGCGAAGCACCTGGCACTCCACCATGAAATCAATAAACTCTTCCTTGTATCTCTCCATACTGTACCTCTTTCAAGCCTTTCATCTCACACAGCCGATCAGTTCCCGTATGTCTGCAATATTATTTTCTACCAGATACTGCTCTATTCCGTCAATCACCTGCAGCACGGTCGTCTGGTCATGGAAGGACGCAGTTCCTACAGATACCGCGCAGGCGCCTGCCATGATCATCTCCAGTGCATCCTCCGCCGTGGCGATCCCTCCCATTCCGATGATCGGGATCTTCACTGCCTGCGCACACTGCCACACCATCCGGACTGCAACCGGATGGATCGCCGGACCGCTGAGACCGCCCGTACGGTTTGCCAGTGCAAATGTTCTGCGCCGGAT
>OMSN01000033.1 GCA_900313765.1 uncultured Eubacteriales bacterium | reverse complement strand
CTGCGGTCCGGGGTCAGGAAGGAGCGGCATCCCATGCAGGGATAGACATCACCCTTCAGTTCCTTCATCTTCTTCGCGGAGATGTAATCCGGCACCATACGCTTGGCCGTACATCTCGCAGCCAGTTCCGTAAGATAATAATAAGGAGACTCCGGAGTAACATTGTTCTCATCCAGAACATACAGAAGTTTCGGGAAGGCAGGTGTGATCCACACGCCCTTCTCGTTCTGGGTTCCCTTGATCCTCTGGTTCAGGACCTCCTCGATCACCATCGCCAGATCTTTTCTCTGAGGCCCTTCCGGAACCTCATCCAGATACATGGTCATGGATACAAACGGCGCCTGTCCGTTGCAGGTCATCAGCGTGATCAGCTGATACTGGATCGTCTGTACGCCGGAGGTGATCTCCTTCTTCAGGCGCTCCTCCGCGATGCAGTTGATCTGTTCCTGCGTGGCATCCAGCCCCGCGTCCTTCAGGTTCTCCGCAACCTGGTCGCGCAGACGGATGCGGCTCTCATTGACGAAGGGTGACAGGTGCGCCAGCGTAAAGGTCTGTCCGCCGTACTGGTTGGACGCGACCTGGGCGATGATCTGTGTCGCAATGTTGCAGGCCGTCAGGAAACTGTGCGGTTTGGTGATCATCGTCTCGGAGATCACCGTGCCGTTCTGCAGCATGTCCTCGAGGTTGACCAGGTCACAGTTATGCTCCTTCTGAGCGAAGTAATCGGAATCATGAAAATGAATGATGCCTTCCTCATGCGCCTTGACGACATCTTCCGGCAGCAGCACCCTGCGCGTGAGATCTTTGGAGACCTCGCCCGCCATGTAATCACGCTGTGTGGAATTGATCGCCGGATTCTTGTTGGAATTCTCCTGGTTGACTTCCTCATTGACCTGATTGATCAGCGCCAGGATCCCGTTGTCCGTCGTGTTGGACTTGCGTGCGATCTCCCTCTTGTAACGGTAGCGGACATACTTCTGCGCAACCTCATAGCCGCGCATCTCCATGATGCCCTTCTCTACCATATCCTGGATCTCTTCGACACCTGCTGCATGCGGCATGGCCCCGATCTCACGTGCGATCTTATCCGAGACCGCCACGATCTGATATTCATTTAACTGATGAAGCCTGTCGACTTCCGCATTCGCCTTGCGGATCGCATTGGCGATCTTCTCGATCTCAAACGGAACTTCCTGCCCGTTCCGCTTGATCACATTTGCCTTGATCTCCATACTCATTCTGGCCCCTCCAAACGGCCCCGGTCCTCTTACAGACCGAAGCTGCATTATCTCTGCGGTATGTTACACTCAACATCTGGAAAAAATAAAGAACCCACCCCACAAGATGTGGTACCCACCCATGATAATCCCGATACACCAATCCTGCAAGGGCAAAAATGGCAATATTTTCCGACAGGACTTGTCAAAGATGCACAAACCCTCCCGTTCTCCGGCAAAGTTGCAGTGAATAAAAACTTCCTGTAAGATGGTGGAAGGGGTTTTGACCAAAGATTTTCAGCCATTGTGCAACAGAAGGGAAGCGAACGATTATGAACGAAAAGGCATTGCGGGTCCTGGAATATCCGAAGATCATCGTGCAGCTCACAGAGTGCGCCACTTCACAGCCCGGCAAGGCGCTGTGCCGCTCTCTGCAGCCCTCCGATGACCTGTCTGAGATCATCCGCACTCAGAGCGAGACCGCGGACGCACTGCGCCGGATCTATGCGAAGGGGAATCTGTCCTTCTCCGGCGTCCGGGATATCCGGGCGGATGTGCGCAGGCTGGAGATCGGAAGCAGTCTGGGCACCACGGAGCTGCTGGACATCGCAAAACTGCTGGAAGCTGCCCAGAGAGCCCGCCAGTATGAGAAGACAGAAGCCTCCCGGGAGAGCCGGCCGGCAAAACAGACAGCACCGCAGACAGCAGGCAGCACGCAGAGCGGCAGCGCGCGCAGAGATTCCGGCAAGCGGCGCCGCGAGGAGGAGATCACTCCTCACTGGACGAAGAATCAGCCCGCTGCTGTGAAGGCGGCAGATCCGCAGGAAGATCCGGACCTCTTCGAAGATTCCCTCACATCTCTGTTTGCCGGGGTCGAACCTCTGCCTTCGCTGTGCCGGGAGATCCGCCGCTGCATCCTGTCCGAGGAAGAGATCGCAGATGACGCCTCCCCTGAGCTTCGCCGGATCCGGCGCCAGATCGGCCTGCTGCAGGAGCGCATTCACACAGAGCTTGCCCAGATCGTGAACGGATCTGCCAGACAGTATCTGCAGGATGCACTGATCACACAGCGCGACGGACGCTACTGCATCCCCGTGCGGGCAGAGCACCGCTCCCAGGTACCGGGCATGATCCACGATCAGTCCGCCTCCGGCTCCACGCTGTTCGTCGAACCCATGGCGATCGTGAAGCTGAACAATGACATCCGCCAGCTGGAAGCGGATGAGAAAGCTGAGATCCAGAAGATCCTGGCAAACCTGAGCGAAGAGGCTGCATCGGACAGCGAGGCGCTGATCACCGATGTGGACGTGCTGACCGCACTGGATTTCATTTTCGCCCGCGCGCAGCTGGCGAAGAAAATGAACGCCACGATGCCGGATTTCAATGAGGACGGGATCATCGACCTGCGCAAGGCAAGGCATCCCCTGATCGACCGCAGAAGCGTTGTTCCCGTTGACATCAGTCTTGGAGACACCTATGACCTGCTGATCATTTCCGGCCCGAATACAGGCGGCAAGACAGTCAGCCTCAAGACAGTGGGACTTCTTACCCTCATGGGACAGGCAGGACTGCACATTCCGACCGCGGAACATTCCAGGCTCTCCCTATTCACGGAAGTCTACGCGGATATAGGCGATGAGCAGTCGATCGAGCAGAGTCTGAGTACCTTCTCCAGCCATATGACCAATATCGTTTCCTTCTGGAAGAAAGCAGATGAGAAGTCCCTGGTGCTGTTCGATGAGCTTGGTGCCGGTACAGATCCGGAAGAAGGCGCGGCGCTTGCCATTGCGCTCCTCTCCTCTCTTCATGAAAGAGGCATCCGCACGGTCGCAACGACTCATTATTCCGAGCTGAAGATCTACGCACTCTCAACTCCGGGTGTAGAGAACGGATGCTGTGAATTCGACGTCGCCACGCTCCGTCCCACCTACCGTCTTCTGATCGGTGTTCCGGGCAAGTCCAATGCGTTTGCCATCTCCAGGAAGCTCGGTCTTCCGGACGATGTGATAGAGAGTGCAAAACAACATCTGAGTGATGCAGAGGAAGACTTCGAGGATGTGATCTCTGACCTGGAAGACCGCAGAGTCTCCATGGAAAAGGCAGAGAATGAGATGACCCGCAACCGGGATGAGATCCGTTCCCTGCGCGCTTCACTGGAGCGCAGGAGCCGCAATCTGGAGGAGTCCAGGGAGAAGATCCTGGCCAAAGCCCGCGAGGAAGCTGCGCAGATCCTGCGTGAGACCAAAGCTTATGCGGATGAAACGATCCGCAACTACAATAAGTACGGCGCAGATGCCAATGCAGCCCGCCAGATGGAACGTGAACGGACCCGGCTTCGTGAGCAGATGAATGCTCTGGATAAGAAGATCGGCAAAGGCAAGCCGGATCCGGATGTCTCCATGATCGGACAGGAGCGCAAAGCACCGGATCCTAAGAAACTGCGTCCCGGAGACAGCGTCTTCGTGAAGTCGATGAACCTGAAGGGAACCGTCATGACAGTCCCCGACTCCCGAGGCTTCCTGCAGGTGCGCATGGGCATCCTGAACTCCAAGGTAAATGTGAACGATCTGGAGCTGATCGACGAAGTGACCATCCAGACACCGAACCTGTCCCGCACCGGATCCGGCAAGGTCCGGATGTCCAAGTCGGCAGCCGTGTCCATGGAACTCAATCTTCTCGGAAAGACCGTGGACGAGGCCGTCTCCGAGCTGGACAAGTATCTGGATGACGCCTACATGGCACATCTTCCCAGTGTCCGCATCGTACATGGCAAGGGGACCGGAGCCCTCCGCAAAGGCGTCCATGATTATCTGCGCAGACAGAAGAAGGTCGCCTCCTTCCGGCTCGGGGAATTCGGAGAAGGCGATGCAGGAGTAACCATTGTAAAGCTTAAAGATTAAGGATTGGATTAATGAAAGGAGTTTTTTATGTCAGAAGGAATCAAGAAATTCGCAGCTGAATTTATCGGTACCTTTGTCCTGGTACTGGTTGCCTGCGGAGTCGCGGCTGTAACAGGATGCAATGGAGCGCAGGCGAACGGAGCCTATATCCTGACCGCCCTTGCCTTTGGTCTGGTCATCGTGGCAATGGCGTATTCCATCGGAAACATCTCCGGCTGCCACATCAACCCGGCCGTCTCTGTAGGCGTGCTGATCAACGGCGGCATGACCGTCACGGATTTCATCGGCTACGTCGCCTCCCAGTTCCTCGGCGCGATCGCCGGCGCTGCAGTCCTGCGCGGACTGATCGGAACCGAACTCGGCCTTGGCTGCAACGGACTGTATGACGGCAGTGTCATGAAATCCATCGTTGTCGAAGTCATCCTGACCTGCATATTCGTGCTTGCAGTGCTCGGCGCCACCTCCAAGGCTCAGAACAGCCATGTGGCAGGCCTTGTCATCGGCGGATCGCTGACCCTGGTTCACCTGCTCGGCATCTATTTCACCGGGACCAGCGTCAATCCGGCCCGCTCCTTCGGTCCTGCACTTCTGCTCGGCGGAGAGTCCCTCAGCGTTGTGTGGGTCTTCATTGTCGCCCCGATGATCGGCGGCATCATCGCCGCGCTGATCTGGAAATGTCTCTGGAACGGAGAGAACGCATGACAGGCTATGTATTCGACATCGACGATACCCTCTACTGCCGCGAAGACCTGATCTGGCAGGCTGCAAATGAAGCGGCGGAGGGTGTCCTCTCCGACAGGCCCGGGTTTATCGACCTCTTCTATGTCCTGTCGGATGAAAACTTCCCCCTTGTGGAGAGCGGCGCGATCACAGCGCAGGAGTCCAACATCTGGCGCTTTGAGCAATGCCTCCAGCGCCATGGAGTCACCCGGTCAAGAGATCGCGGCGTCCTCGCCGCAAGGCTCTACACCGATCTCCAGAACCACATCACCCTGTCCGCCCCACTCGCGTCACTCCTGGATCATCTTAAGGAAGAAGGATCTCTCCTCGGCGTCCTGACAAACGGTGAGACGAAGCATCAGTGGGAAAAGTATCATATGCTGGGGCTCGGCAGATGGATTCCGGAGGACATGGTGGTGGTCTCCGGTCAGGTCGGCGCCACGAAGCCGGATCCTGCCATCTACCGCATCGCGCAGCAGCGGATGCATCTGCCTGCAGACGACCTGTGGATGATCGGAGATTCCTACGGCGGAGACATAAAAGGAGCCAGCCTCGCCGGCTGGCACTCCATCTGGATCAACCGGAGAAACGCCCCCACACAGGACATCACCCCGGATCTGATATTCCGAAATGAATATGACATGACGGATTACTTTCTGCAAAAGAACCGAAAGCCTTAAACAGCTTTCGGTTCTACGTTTTCATTTCTCAGTTTTCATCTCTCAGTCAAGCCAGCACTGGTCTTCTCTGACGCTGGCTGTAAAGATCTTCCCGGCATTCTCCGGATACTTGGACTGATGATACTTGAACAGCATCTCATCCCCCAGCTTTCCGAGGATCTCGATCTTGCCGGTCACATGAGACATGGCGTAGCGGAAAGCCTTGGACTGTCCGTTGCACAGAGCTCTTGCCTTCTCGACAATCTCCGCGCCTTTTACCAGCGGGACCTGAAACTGTGTAAGGACGCCTTTCGCCGGTCTGCACTGGAACACATAGTAAGGAAGCACGCCGATCGCCGTGAGAGAATTGAGCAGATCCGCAAGGACCGCCGGATCGTCATTGACTCCCTTCAGAAGGACCACCTGGTTGCGCACCGGGCACCCTGCTTCCAGAAGGGCTCTGACCGCCCTCTTCGATTCCTCCGTGATCTCCTTGGGATGATCAAAATGCGTGACGACATACAGCTGTTTCTTCTTCCCGTATTCCCGGAGAATCTCCAGCAGCTCGGGATCATCATAGATGCGCATCGGCAGAACGACCGGAGTGCGGGTCCCGAAGCGGATGAAATCCAGCTGCGGAAGATCCACCAGATGATCCAGGTATTCCCGGATCACATCATTTTCATTGATAAATGCATCACCTCCGGAGAGCAGGATGTTATTGATCTCCGGGTGTTCCTTGACATATTCCCGCATCCCCAGGATCTGGCGGGTTACTTCCTCATGCGTGTAGCCGACCATCCTCTTCCGGAAACAGTGACGGCAGTACATGGAGCACTGGCTGGTCGTAAGGACCAGAGCCGTCTGTGCATATTTATGCTGGACGCCGGTCAGGACGGTATTGCCCGCTTCTCCGCTCTGATCCTCATGCCCTTCGGCACTGTACTCCGCCTCAGACGGAATACACAGCTTGCGGACCGGATCCTCCGGATCCGACGGATCGATCAGATTCAGATAATACGGTGGGATGCTGATCGGATATCTCTGTGCGATCTGCCGCAGCGTATCCGCCTCTTCCCCTGTGATCCCCAGGACCGGAAGGACCTGATCTATATCACGAATACAGTTGTTCAGCTGGTCTTGCAGTATACTCATATTCCACCACCCCTTTTCTGATACTTTCAGCTATGCATACTCATACACATTTATTTTACTTTAAACAAGTTTTCTAAACAAGTGAATTCACAAATAATTAATGCATATTTCACATTTTTCTGCTGATTTTTCGATTTGGGCTGTGCAATCTGCTATTTCTGCAAACTTTTTCGAAACCTCCGCAATATTCTTCCTGACCTTCACGTACATTATAAATGCATCTGCGTCATTCTCCCAGCAGGATCCATTTCTCCGTAACGTCCATGACATGCGCCAGGTTCTTCAGATCGGTCCGGACATCACCGGTCTCCAGAGAATGGTTCGCGTCCGGGATCTCGATCAGCGGAATATTCAGCTGTTCACAGCCATATTCCACGACCTCATCTGCCGCCCACGGATCCGCTGTTCCGTGAAATGCGATACCGCTCTGTTCCTGCGCCGTCAGGAAGGTCTGGGCCAGCGGTGTGTAGAAGACATGCCGGACAGAGAGTTCCTTCTCAGATGCGTATGCAGCGGCGACAACCGTCCCGATACTCTTGGAAATAAACAGGATATCCTCCGCCTCGTCCCAGCAGACCTCTCCCAGGATCTGCCGCGTCTGTTCCAAAGCGTTCTCAAACGCCTCTTTCATTTTCTCCTGATCCCCTTTGATCCCCTTCCGAAAGTTCCCGTAAGGGACCTCAACGATCTCATACCCGTATGTCCGGGCGAGCTTCTTTCCATAGTACAGAAGCGGCTTATCCGTGTGATATCCGATTCCCGGAAAGATCACCGCAAGTTTCTTCATATGACCGGTCCGTCCTTTCTATTCTGATGTCTTCTCTGATGTCTTCATCGTAACATGGATCCCGCAGATGTTCCAGTGACCGCCCACTCCTGCCAAGTCCCGTCTGAAAGGCAGGGACAGTCTGATGCAGTTGTGCTATACTGAGGTCTGGTGTTTTACAGATTCAGATTAAAGAAAGCAGACAGTAATGATCATTGATTTTCATACACATGTTTTCCCGGATAAGATCGCAGACAAGACCATAGAAGTGCTCTCTTCTGTCTCCGGGATCCGGCCATCATCAGATGGGACTGCCCGGGGACTGTCCCGGTCCATGCAGCGCGCCGGAATCAGCCTCAGCATCAATCTCCCGGTCCTGACACGACCGGAACAGACAGACAAGGTCAACGACAGCCTGATCCAAAGCCAGGACGAGATGCTGCAGATGGGGATCCTCTCTTTTGGAGGCATGCATCCTGGCTATGCGCAGTATCGCGATAAACTGCGCATGCTCGCAGCTAACGGCGTCAAAGGGATCAAACTTCATCCGGCCTATCAGAGGACGGATCTGGATGAACCTGCGATGATGCGGATCATCGACGCTGCCAGCGAATGCGGACTGGTCACGCTGCTCCATGCAGGGCTGGATATCGGCATCCCGGGGCATGATTATTCATCCATACCGATGATCCTTCGCATCCTCGAGGAAGTGCGTCCCCAGAAACTGGTCCTTGCCCACATGGGCGGATGGAAGAACTGGAAAGCGGTGGGCACCTATATCGCCGGTGCGGATGTATGGCTGGACACCGCGTTCGCGATGGGCAGGATCGATACGGATCACAGTCCCTCCGAAGGCAGCCAGTGGCTCCCGCAGCCTGGCTGTGTTTCTGAAAATGATCCGGAGCAAGATGACTACTACAACATGACGGCAGACTCCTTCTATACGCTGTGCAAGAAGCACGGAACAGACCGCATCCTGTTCGGAACGGACTGTCCCTGGGCGGATCAGAAGGCTTATGTGGATGCCTTCGGCACGCTGCCCTTTACGCAGGAGGAACAGGCTTCGATCCTGGGCGGAAACGCCGCTTCGCTCCTGAATATGCTATGACAGAAATGCACTGATATGGAGGATCTCCCATGCCGCAGTTAAGTGACCGTGTCCAGACCTTTACCGATTCCGTTATCCGCCGGATGACAAGAATCTGCAACCGATACGATGCCATCAATCTGTCCCAGGGATTCCCGGACTTCGATCCGCCCCAGGAGATGATGGACGCTCTGGCCGCAGCCGCCCATAAGGGACCACACCAGTACGCGGTCACCTTCGGTGCGCAGAACTTCCGTGAAGCTCTTGCCCGGACGCAGGGCAGGCGGATGGGGCTTGAGATCGACCCGCAGACACAGATCGTTGTGACCTGCGGCGGGACAGAAGCCATGATGAGCGCCATGATGACGATCTGCAACCCGGGCGACAAGGTGCTGGTCTTCTCCCCGTTCTATGAAAACTACGGGGCGGACGCAATCCTCTCCGGCGCGCAGCCCGTCTACATTCCCCTGGTCCCACCGGAGTATACCTTCGACATCGGAAAGATCGAGCAGGGATTCAGAGACGGCGCGAAGGCAATCATCATCTGCAATCCCAACAATCCCTGCGGCAAGGTGTTCACCCGGGAAGAGCTGATGCAGATCGGTGCCCTCGCACTGCAGTATGATGCCTGGGTCGTGACGGATGAAGTCTATGAATACATCGTCTATGAACCTGCAGTCCATGTCCATGCAGCTTCTCTGCCGGGTATGTTTGACCACACGATCACCTGCAGTTCCCTGTCCAAGACCTACTCCGTCACCGGATGGCGTCTGGGATATCTGATCGGACCTGCAGATGTCATCGACGGGGCCCGCAAAGTACATGATTTCCTGACCGTAGGCGCCGCGGCGCCCTTACAGGAAGCAGCTGTCGCAGGCCTGGAGCTTCCCGATTCCTACTACGAGGATCTGAAGGATCTGTACACCAGAAAGCGCGACTTCTTCTGCCGCGGACTGGACGCGGCAGGCCTGAAGCACAACGTGCCGGAGGGTTCTTATTTTGTGATGGTCGATATCTCCGAGTTCCTGGCACTTCCCAGGTTCGCAGGAATGACCGATCTGGAATTCTGTGAGTGGATGATCCGCGAGATCGGCGTTGCCGTGGTTCCGGGTTCGAGTTTCTTCAGAGAGCCGATCAATCACCTGATCCGGCTTCATTTCGCAAGAAGCGAAGAGACACTGGCCGAGGCGCTGCGCCGCCTCTCACGTATGAAAGGTCTTCTTTCTGCCGGCCGCTGTTTGGATTACTTGTAAAAGAGGTGACTTTCTGGGAATGGCACATTCAAGCGGAACAGTATTAATGACAGAGGGGGATTACAAGAAGGATATCATCTTATTCGCAATCCCTGTTTTTATCGGCGCTTTATTTCAGCAGATGTACAATACGGTGGACTCACTGATCGTCGGCAACTATCTGGGGCCGGACGCCCTGGCCGCAGTCAGTTCCACCGGAGCTCTGACTTTTCTTCTGGTCGGTTTCTTCTGGGGATTCTCCAACGGAGCCGGCGTGATCGTTGCACGCTTCATCGGGGCAAGAAATGAAGACCGGACCTTTCACGCGGTCCATACGGCGATGGGCGTGGGGCTGGTCTGCGGAGCCTTGATGACAGTCCTTGGCGTGATCATCTCTCCCATACTGCTGCGCATCATGCAGACGCCGCAGAGCGTATACGTGGAAGCAAAGACCTACCTGACGATCTATTTTGCAGGCTCCTTCTTCCTGGTCATGTACAACATGATGGTCGCGATCCTGCAGGCTGCAGGGGACAGCCGCCATCCACTGTACTACCTGGTCATCAGTTCCCTGACCAACATCATCCTCGACGTTGTCTTCATCGCTGTTTTCAGAATGGGCGTGGAAGGCGCGGCACTGGCCACGATCCTCTCGGAATGCCTGAGCATGCTGCTCTGTCTGCAGCGTCTGCTGAGGGCAGAGGACACCTTCCGGGTTGATCTTCGGAAAATTCATTTTGACAGAAGATGCGTACGGCAGATCATCCACCAGGGACTGCCTACAGCGTTCCAGGCGACCGTCATCGATATAGGCAATCTTCTGATCCAGTCCTACATCAATTCCTTCGGTGCCCTCGCCATGGCAGGCATCGGTGCCTATACCAAAGTAGAAGGCTTCTGTTTCCTGCCGGTCACTTCGTTTTCAACGGCAGTGACGACCTTCGTCAGCCAGAACTACGGCGCCGGGCGAAGAGACCGTGTCCGAAAAGGCGCATTCTTCTCCATCGCCTGTGTGGTCCTGATGATCGAAGCCATCGGCGTGGTGATGTTCCTTCTGGCCCCGCAGCTGGTAGGAGCCTTCAGCAGCGACCCTTCCGTCATCGCCTACGGCGTGGGACGTGCCCGGGTCTGCTGCCTGTTCTACTGCGTACTGGGCTTCTCGCATATCTCCTCCGCAGTGCTTCGGGGTATCGACAAGCCGGTCACGCCGACTGTGATCATGATGGTCTGCTGGTGCGCAGTGCGTGTGGCAAGCGTCCTGACCATCGGACAGATCTGGCATCATGTCGAGCTGTCCTACTGGCTGTATCCGGTCACCTGGATGCTCAGCACAGTCCTG
>OMSN01000055.1 GCA_900313765.1 uncultured Eubacteriales bacterium | reverse complement strand
AGGTTCCTTCCGGCTCCACACAGGTAAATCCAAGATCCCTGAGTCCCTTCACCAGAATGTTCCGGTTCGTCTCATAAACGGATATATCGCTTGTGTCGTCCGCGCACATTGCACAGACTCTCTGGAACAGGCTCGGCGGGCATACATAGCCAAGGGAACGTGAAGCTCCGGCCACTGCCGCATATACTTCATCGTGATCCTCCATCTCATCCGGAACCGCCACATATCCGACACGCTCTCCGGGAAGAGAGAGCGCCTTCGACCATGAATAGCAGACCAGCGTATTCGGATAGTAGGAAGGCACCCAGGGTACTTTCACTCCGTCGAATGCGATCGCGCGATAAGGCTCATCGGAGATCAGATAGATCACATGGCTGTACTCAGCACTCTTGTCTTTCAGGATCTGTGCCAGGCGGCGGATCGTTTCCTCAGAGTAGACTGCGCCTGAAGGATTGTTCGGAGAATTGATAAGCACCGCCTTCGTATTGCTGCTCAGCGCTTCTTCAAATCGTTCAAAATCGATCTGAAAATGTTCGATATCTGCAGGGATCAGCTGCATCTTTCCCCCTGCGCCTTCGATGAACACCTTATACTCCGGGAAGTACGGCGCGAACACAACCACTTCTTCCCCGGAATTCAGGAGTCCGTTCAGACAGCCGCACAGAGCGCCGGCAGCACCGGTCGCAATATACAGGCTGTCCGGGCTGATGGAATACCCGAAGTTCTTCCCGATCGACTCTGCGATCCTCTTTCTGGCATCTTTGTCTCCCTGCGCGCTGGTATAGCCATGCACCGCTACCGGATCCATTTCCCGGAGCAGACGGATTGCCGTCTCATTGACAGAATCCGGAGCCGGAACCGAAGGATTGCCGATCGAGAAATCGAACACATTCTCGGCACCGACCTCAGCGATCCGCTTCATTCCGAACTCGAACAGGTCCCGGATGATCGAACGCTGCATCCCAAGTCCCATCGCGCGCTTGTTCACATTTGACATAGTGTTTCCTCCCTTCCGAGATCAAACGCTCTCAGGTTCAGTTCCCTGAATTTCTCGGGAACGCACTCCTGAATCGCTTTCTTCCATGCATCTTCCGGAATATCAAAATATTTTGACAGGCGGCCCATCAGGACGATATTCACTGCCTTCACCGACCCTGCGCTCTCTGCAAGCGTCAGGCAGTCCATGGCATCCACAAGTGCGCCTTTCTCTTCCATCTTTCCGATCAGATCTTCCGGATAGGAAGCAGCTCCCGTAATGACCGGCATGGGATCGATCTTCTGTGTGTTGGTCACGATCCTTCCGCCCTTCTTCAGGAAGGGAAGATAGCGGGCTGCCTCAAGCTGTTCAAAGGATACGATAAAGTCCGCTTCTCCTGCATCAATGATCGGAGAGTAGACTCTGTCGCCGAAACGCACATACGTGACGACGGATCCGCCTCGCTGGCTCATACCGTGCACTTCAGATACCTTGACGTCATATCCCTGCATGAGGAGAAGGTGGCCCAGCAGCTTGGACGCCAGGAGTGAGCCCTGTCCGCCGACGCCGACGATCATTATATTTCTTGTCTCCATGCTCAGCCCTCCTTCCTTCTCTTCAGTTCTTCCGCAGTGACCAGTGCGTCAAACCTGCACATCTGCTGGCAGATCCCGCAGCCGATGCACTGTGTGCGGTCTATGACTGCCTTCTTGTCTTTCATGCTGATCGCAGGACATCCGACCTTCATGCAGGATTTGCAGCCGACACATTTATCCGGGTCATTGACAAGCGGTTTGTTATGAATGACCGGTTTGCGGTCTACCGTTTTGAGCAGTGCGCAGGGTCTTCTGGATATGATGACAGAAGGCGCTTCCGCTGCCAGTTCTTCCTTCACCGCTGCGTCGCACTGTGCCAGGTCATAGGGATCCACAACACGCACACGCTGTATGCCCATCGCCCGGACCAGAGATTCCAGATCGATCTTTCCGCAGGGATCTCCGTGGATGTCCAGGCCGGTGGCCGGATTCTGCTGATGACCGGTCATTCCGGTAATGGAATTATCCAGAATAATGACCGTGGAGTTGCTCAGGTTATATGCAATGTCCGCAAGGCTTGTCATCCCTGAATGCAGGAATGTGGAGTCTCCGATGACTGCCACCGTACTGCCTTCCGACTCTTTTCCGCAGACTTTGTTAAAGCCGTGCAGCATACTGACGGAGGCGCCCATGCACAGGTTGTTGTCCATGGCAAAGAGCGGGGCCGCCCCTCCCAGTGTATAACACCCGATATCTCCCATGACGCGGACTTTCTGTTTACTCAGTGTATAGAAGAGGCCTCTGTGGGGACATCCCGCACACATCACCGGAGGACGGACCGGGATCGCTTCCTCCAGTTTATCGGAGCTTGGAACTTCCATACCACTCAGGTCCACACCTTCCAGAAGGGGGACTATCTTCTCCCTCAGAAGATTCTGGCTGTACTCCCATTCCAGTGGAAGGACATCCTTGCCGTGTACCTCCAGGCCTATTGATCTGCAATGATTCTCGATGACAGGATCGAGTTCCTCAACGACCCACAGAGACTTCACACCTTTCGCAAAGTCAAGGATCAGCGTGGTCGGAAGCGGATTGACAAGGCCGATCTTCAGAACATTTACCTTGTCTCCGAACACCTCTTTCACATACTGATAGCAGGTGGAATCGCATATGATCCCCACATCCGATGCGCTCTTCTCGACACGGTTCAGTTCAACATCCCGGAAGGAACCTGTATTGCCAAGTTCGATCAGTTTTCTGGTGCGCTCTTCCACGATGGGATGCCGGCGGATCGCATTGGCAGGCGTCATCAGGTATTTCTGCGGATTCTTCTCGTAGGGTTTTCTCTCTTTTTCGATCCGCTCCCCCTTCTCCACTACGCTCTGAGAGTGAGCGACACGGGTACACATCTTGATGATGACCGGGGTATCATACTCCTCTGAGATCTCGTACGCAGCCTTCGCAAACGCCAGTGCTTCTGCAGAATCACTGGGTTCCAGCATAGGCAGTTTGGATGCTATGGCATGATGGCGGGAATCCTGTTCATTCTGGGAAGAATGCATCCCGGCATCATCTGCTACGACAATGACCATCCCTGCGTTCACACCCGTGTAGGATGCGGTATACATAGGATCGGCAGCCACATTCATGCCGACATGTTTCATGGCGCACATACTGCGCTTGCCGGCCAGAGCTGCGCCAAACGCAACTTCCATGGCCACTTTCTCGTTCGGCGCCCATTCACTGTAAATGTCCCGGAACAGGGAGATCTCTTCCGTAACCTCTGTACTGGGAGTGCCCGGATAACTGGATGCCACACTGCATCCGCCTTCATACAGGCCGCGCGCCAGTGCCTTGTTGCCCAGCATCAGTTCCTTCATTCGTTCTCACTCCCCTTCTGTGACTGTGCGATCATCTTCTCCATACAGCCGGTTCCGTCAGAAAAAACACGTTTCACCCGGCTGATCGTTGCCGAACTGGCTCCGGTCTCTTTCATGATATCCATATAGACCTTACCCTCCGCGAGCATTCTGGCCACTTCATACCGCTGCTCCAGAGCCTCCAGCTCCTTTCCTGTGCACAGATCATCAAAGAAATCGCAGCACTCTTCGTAGGAACTCAGCTTCAATATGGTGTCATACATCGCGCGTCTGCGCTTTCTGCCTCTTCCTGCCATCCCTTTTCCTTTCTTCTATGTTTCCGTCATCTGTACTGCCCGACCGTCATACCTGCTGGGTATCGCCGGCAGGGCACGCCACGCATATGAGCCATCATAACACTTTCGCCGTTTAAAGTAAACACTTTAAATTGTGAAAGGATAATGTTCAAAAAAGGCCAGGATCACGGCCGCCTGACTATGATCCTGGTCTTGCAAATATCATGATATGCAGTTTATTTGTCGGATTCAGGTTTCTCCAGTTTCTCCAGGAATTCTCTCACGATCTTTGTGTATGCTTCCTCCCCGAGGACCTTGCGCGACTTGGCATGGGTAGCTCCGTCGATCAGGTGCACTTCACAGTACCCGGAGGTAGCCCTCGCAAGCTCCTCACTGTTTTCAGGAGCGATAAACTTATCTTCCTTCCCGTGGATCAGGCACAGCGGCACCATATTGCCTTGCAGGGCATCTCTGGGAGAGGTGTCTTTCAGGTCGAAATGATACCGTTTTATAAGGATCTGATTCACCGGGTCTGTCATGAACCCGATGTGCATCCCTTTATAGCCCACCCGGATCAGCTCATAAAGATTCGCGAATCCGCAGTCCGCAACTACGAATCTCACTTTGGGATGATACTTCAGAACCTGAAGAGACGTGGCGGATCCCATCGACTCTCCATGCAGTCCGAGCTCGATGTCGTCACCGTATCTCTCATAGGTGTCCGCGATCACCTTCAGAAGGTCCTGCGCCTCAAAGTTCCCGATCGAGCAGGCTGTCTCCTTATTCTCCCCATGGTCCCTGCAGTCATAGATGACACAGTTATATCCAAGTTTACGGAAGGTCGGGATGTATTTCACCGTTCCGTAGCGGTTCGATGTATAGCCATGGGTCAGGATCACATATTTCCGGCTCTCAGGATCAGTCTCCACCAGTTCGCAGTGAAGCAGATAGTCATCCATTCCCTGCACCGTATAGGCATTTCTCTTTACTGTGTCGAAGTCCTCCCACAGTCCCTGTTCGATCTCCCAGTCTCTCTCCTGTGCCAGCGTTTTTCCCTGAGGCTTGGCGATCTGGTGTGCCAGATAGATGCTGCCGCCGCCGGCCGTTACTGCCGCCGCGGAGATTCCTCCGAGCATCATGGCTGTTGCCGCTTTGCTGATCGTACTCATATGCCCCGCCTTCCTGTAAATAAAGTTCCTGTGGGTACCCCGTGTATGATATCGTGCAGAGCTTCCGGTCTCTTTCCGTTGCAGATCGTAACATCGATTCCCTGCCTGGTAGCCAGTTCTGCCGCCTGAAGTTTTGTCTTCATGCCGCCGGTCCCTCTCCTGGAGCCTGCCCCTCCCGCCAGTTCATACAGTGCATCATCGATCTGTTCGATACGGTGGATCAGTTTTGCCTGCGGATGGAACCGGGGATCCGCCTCATACAGACCATCAATATCTGAGAAGATCACAAGCCGCTCTGCCCGTACCAGGACGGCAACCACCGCAGACAGCATATCGTTGTCGCCGAACAGGCGGTCCTTGGATTCAATCTCCGTATAGCTGACTGAGTCATTTTCATTCACGACCGGAATGATGCCGTTCTCAAGAAGCGCCTCGAAGGTGTTGGTCAGGTTCTCCTTCTTCTCCTCCTGTTCAATGTCAGAAGCATTCAGCAGGATCTGGGCGATCGTATGGCCGTATTCACCGAAGAACTTGTCGTACAGGAACATATTCTGACACTGCCCGACTGCGGCAGCCGCCTGCTTCATCCGCATGGATTCCGGCTTTGCTTTCAGGCCCATCTTGCTCGTTCCCACCGCGATCGCTCCGGAAGAGACAAGGATAACCTGATATCCCATATTTGCCACGTCGGAAAGCACCAGTGCCAGTTTGTCAAATGCTCTCAGATTCGTATTTCCAACGTCATTGGTCAGGCTGGATGTTCCAACCTTCACTACAATTCTGTTCTGTACCAGGGACATGCTATTCGTTCCTCTCTGTCAATGATCCATATGTTCTGCGCAGCGCAGTGCGGATCTTCTGTAAAAATGTGCTCCGTTCATTTTATCTGATTGAATCCGTAAGCGCAACCTCTCCCCTCCGGAATGATATCCGCCTGTGATCCCGAAATCAGACCCGGGGCACGTCTGCGCCCCGGGCCTGTTCGTGTATTATGCAGTTCCCACCCTTCATTCTGCACCGGCAGATCTGTCATACAGTTTATTTTTTCGTCTTTGCCTTCTTGACAGAACTCCATTTGGAGACCTTAAGCGGTCCTTCGACATAACGGACACGGAAGTAATAGGTTGTCTTCGCTGTCAGTTTCTTAACAGTAAGTTTCGTTTTCTTCTTGCCAAGTGTCTTCGACACAACCCCCGTTGTGAAGCTCTTGTCAGTACTGTACTGAACTTCAATCTTCTTTACTTTCTTCCAGATCGCTTTAGTTTTCTTGGTCTGTTTGAACGCCTTCCATGTTAAGTCAACAGACCCTTTTTTGCCTGCTTTTGCCTTTACTCCCGCCGGCGCTTTGGAGATTGTGATGATCTCTGTTTCCACTACCGGAGCCGGAGGTGCAGGAATCGGTGCGGGTGGAAGTGGGATAATCGGCTGAGCGGCCGCTTCCTCAGCCGCAAGCTTGTCCTGTGCGTCCGTCAGCTTCTTCTTTGTTGCTGTGTCCGCATCAACCAGGGCTTTCTGCGCGTCAGTGAGCGCCGCGTATGCAGCGGCTGCTGCCTCGATAGCAGCTTTCTGCGCAAGGCCTGCTCCGTCAGGCAGTGCATTGATCTGTTCAAAGACAGCCGTTGCCTTTGCAATATCTACCTGGTTCTTCGCGGTGCTGATCATGTCCACGTAGTCATAAAACACATCTTCCCCGCCAAGGTATTCTTTCTGCACACTGTTCAGGCTGTTCAGAATCTCCTGTGCTCTGGCAACAGACGCCTCATCTGCGGCTCCTGCTGTAAATGGGAGGCTGTCGATAATTGATTTGAGTTCCTCAAGTGCAGCTTCCTCTTCTTCTTCAATCCACGGATCCCGGACCTTCAACTCAACAGGCTCGCCGTTATTTGCATCGCAGCCCTGATAGCCCTTCTCGCCCAGCACATATAAGTACAGGCGATAATCACCAGGGGATAATACTTCCATCGGAAGTTCAAAACTCTCCAGTTCTTCTACATTTATTTTTGTCTTTGCCTGATCCTCATAGTACCATCCTGCCTCCTGATGGTCATTATCCGCTTCATACCATTTCTCACACTGCAGCCAATACTCAGCAGCATTAGTAACACTTTCTACAGTTCCCTTCACCGTTTCATCCGGCCTTACTCTGGTCTTATCCAGTGTGAAGACAGGCGACTCCACATCTCCCTGGCTGGTCACATTGATCTTGACGGTTTCCGTCGTATACCAGATACGTGTATCCTCTCCGCTGTCATTTCGTGGATCAAAAGTAACAAGTGCAAATACTGAATAGGTTCCCGGGGCGTTATACCTCGGGTTAGCTACGAAGCTGCCATCCTCGAACCAGTCTTCCTCATCCCGAGCAATCTCATCTTCACCGGAAAAATACCTCCTGCCGGTCCAGAGCCGGACTGCCTGGATTGAATCCCCGGCATTCCTGGGTGAAACTTTTATTTTGATACGTTCATTTACCTCTGCATTGACCTCTGCATTGGTTTCATTCACGGTCAGCGTCAGCTTTTCCGTATCTGCACCCGGAACCATCGGTATTCCTGCAGATACATCGGCATCATCATATCCCGGTGCATTGGCATAGATCCGTACCCAGACGAGTTTTCCTTCTTTTACAACAGATAGTTTGTCAGCCAGAACCGTTATAACGGAGCTGTTCTCATCAATCCAATCCTCGAAGATGGTTCTGTTTGCATCAGGGTCGTCCGGATCATATGATACACGTACCTGGACAAAATCTGCCTTTTCCGGTTTCTGAACCGTAAATGTCAGATCTTCTCCTTCGGACAGTTTCGCAGGAAGGTTGGTCGGCAGGTTGACAGAAAGTGCACCATTGGGTGCAGCTACGGTCAGCTTGATGGGTTCAGAAGTCTTAATGACCTCTTCGCTTATCGGGTTTCCATTCCCGTCTACTTCAAAATAGTGTGCTTTTGCCGCCAGAGAATAGACTCCAGAGTGTCCGTAATTATTCTGTTCTTCGAGGGATTCTCCTCTCCTGAAGCTGCTCCAGTTCTGCCAGTCTCCTTCACCCTGATAATCATAGAAGAGTTCTATCCACTTAGCTCCGGGTGCAAGGACTGAAACTGCAAAGTTCTCTGATGTATCAAGTTCTGTCTTACTGACACTGACAGCAACTTTTCCTTCCGGTGTATCACTGTCTGTCACAGTCAGGTGACAAACTTCGTCCGCGTCACAGCCTTCGTATCCGATGCCGGATGCTTTACCTATGACTCGGTACTCTCCCGGCTCCAGATCTGCGGTACCGAAGCTGGCGCTTCCCGGCTCACCGATCCTGTCCGCCTTATGTCCGCACCACGTTCCGTCCGGTTTTTCGATGTATTCCGGTGTCAGCCGCAAGCCGGCCGGACCGTCGCAGAGTTCCATCTGTTTCAGGCCATATTTCAGCTCAAGTTTACCAGTGGTTTCCCCCGCCGCACCTGGCAGCGTTTTCGCGGCTGAGCCCAATACGCTGTTAAACCCCACATTGTCCACGGAGTTGCCGACCATCAGGTAAGCAAGCTCTTCATCCGACAACTGGGCAATAAAATCATTCAATTCTGCTTTTCCATCGGCGACATCCGCAAAGGGGATCAGCCGGTCCGGCTTTTTTTCCAGAGCTTCTTGCAAGGAGCTGTAGCAGTGTTCTTTCAGAACGAAAGCAGCAGGGTCCAGTGCCAGCTTCGGAGCGGAAGCGATTTCCGCTTTTTCGTCCGGTCCTGCGTCCGATCCCACTTCCGGACCAGCTGTGCCCGGCGTCTCCTCCCCAACGCTTAAGGAGATCGGAAGCATCGC
>OMSN01000097.1 GCA_900313765.1 uncultured Eubacteriales bacterium | reverse complement strand
CCGGCTGGACCGCAATACCAGCGGGATCGTTGCAGTGGGGAAATCATCAGCAGGCCTCAGGGAGCTGTCCGCCATGTTCCGTGACCGGACTGTGCACAAGTTCTATCTTACACTGGTCATCGGAAGGATCGACCGGGAGGCAGTGATTGACGGGATTCTGTTCAAGGATGAGAAGACCAACATGGTCACTGTGAAGAAAATGGAAGAAGGCATGGACAGCGATCCTGCAGGACAGCGGATCTGCACGCGCTATGTGCCTGTCGCCCACAGATCAGACTCGGATGTCCGGCATGAACTGACACTTCTGGAGGTGGAACTGATCACCGGAAGAAGCCATCAGATCCGGGCGCATCTGTCATCCACAGGGCATCCTGTTGTCGGAGATCCCAAATACGGGAGCAGCCGCAGGAATGATTATTTCCGGAGGGAATATGATCTGAGAGGACAGTTCCTGCATGCGGCGAGGATCGTATTTCCGCAGATGGACGGCACTCTGTCCTATCTGTCCGGCAGGCAGTTCACGGCGCCCCTCCCCGGGAAACTGGCAAGAATAATAGAAGGAGAACATCTGTCCTGACATGGCAACCTGGAATTCAAGAGGACTCCGCGGAAGTACGCTGGAGGACCTGATCAACCGGACAAATGACCAGTACCGGGAGAAGAAACTCGCGCTGGTCCAGAAGATCCCGACACCGATCACGCCCATCGACATCGACAAAGAATCCAGACATATTACACTGGCTTATTTTGACCAGAAGTCGACCGTAGACTACATCGGCGTCGTGCAGGGCATCCCGATCTGTTTTGATGCGAAGGAGACCAGGAGCGATACTTTCAGCCTCCAGAATGTACATGAGCATCAGGTGGAGTTCATGCGGCATTTCGAGGAACAGAATGGGATTGCATTTCTTCTGCTGTTCTATTCGTCAAGGGATGAGTTCTATTACATGCCTTTTGCGGACCTGGACAGAGCCTGGCAAAGGGCTCAGAACGGCGGCCGCAAGTCAGTCCCGTTTGATGAGATTGATACGGATCTTCGCATCTGGCCGAACCGCCACGGGATCCTGCTGCCGTTCCTGGATACGCTGCAGATGGACCTGGAGAGGCATGACTGGGCAGAAGATTGACAGATCTGAAGGATTTGTATAAGATAGCAGTTGTTTATCAAGTTAGCGCTTCAGCGCAATAAAGCGCAAAGAAGAATGAGACAGTATCGGAGTGATTTATGAATCAGAAGATCTTGCATACACCGGAAGGACTTCGGGATATATACGGCGATGAATGTGAACGCAAGCAGATCGTGGAACAGAAGCTTCACGATGTCCTTGCCTCCTACGGTTACCGGGATATAGAGACTCCGACTTTCGAATATTTTGATGTCTTTGGCAGTGATGTCGGAACGATTCCCTCCAGGGATCTGTACAAGTTCTTTGACCGGGAAGGCAATACGCTTGTGCTCCGGCCCGACTTTACACCTTCCATTGCCAGAGCAGCGGGAAGATACTTTCTGGATACGGACAGGCCGGTGCGCCTGTGCTATCTGGGGAAGACTTTTGTAAACCATCAGGAGCACAGGGGAAGACTGAAGGAGAACACCGAGATCGGCGCGGAACTGATCGGTGAGGGATCGGCGGACGCAGATGCAGAGATCATCGCCATGGCGAATGACATGCTGCTGGCTGCGGGACTGTCCGATTTCCAGATCAGTATCGGTCATGTAGGTTTCTTTGAGAGCCTGGTGGAGGAAGCGGGGATCGACGAAGAGACCGTCCACCATCTGCGGATCCTGATCCATAACCACAACACCTTCGGCGTTGAGAAACTGCTTTCAGAAAAATGCATAGACCCGCGCATTTCCAGGATCCTTTCGTCACTGACTGTGATGAACGGCGGCGAGGAGATGCTGGAGAAAGCCTATGGCATGACACAGGGACTGAAGGCGCAGGATGCGGTCTGCAGACTGAAGGAAGTCTATCGCCTTCTTCAGATCCTGGGGCTCGAGGGACATGTGAGCTTCGATTTCGGAATGCTCTCCACATACATGTATTATACGGGGATCATATTCCGCGGATACACATACGGAACCGGTGATGCCGTTGTCAAAGGCGGACGGTATGATGATCTGCTGAGTCATTTCGGCAAGGATGCCCCTTCTGCAGGATTCGTAGTGGTTCTGGGCAACCTGATGAATGCGCTTCAGAGGCAGAAGATCCAGATATCGATGGATACGGAGAGGACTCTGATCCTGTACTCGGACGCAAGCCGGGATGAAGCACACAGGAAAGCGGCAGCAATGCGCCGTGAAGGAGCATGCGTGGAACTGGTCCTGACGGACGGAAGGACACTTCCGGAGGAGATGACCGGGTATACACAGGTGATAAAGCTATGAGATATCTGACATTTGCACTGACTAAGGGGAGACTCGCCAAGCAGACCATGGCGCTTCTGGAAGAGATCGGCATCTTCTGTGAAGAGATGCGTGATCCGGATACGCGCAAACTGATCTTTGTAAATGAAGAACTGAAGCTGAAGTTCTTCCTCGCCAAAGGTCCGGACGTTCCCACATACGTGGAATACGGAGCAGCCGATATCGGTGTCGTCGGCGAGGATACGATCATGGAAGAAGGCCGGAAGATCTACGAAGTGCTGGATCTCGGGTTTGGAAAATGCCGCATGTGCGTTGCAGGTCCGGAGGAGGCCCGCAGGCTTCTGAACGGCCAGGAGCAGATCCGGGTCGCAACCAAGTACCCGAAGATCGCGAGAGATTATTTCAATGATCAGAAGAACCAGACGGTTGAGATCATCAAGCTGAACGGTTCCATCGAGCTGGCACCGATCGTGGGGCTTGCCGAAGTGATCGTTGATATCGTGGAGACGGGCTCCACTCTGAAAGAGAATGGCCTGAAGGTTCTCGAAGAGGTCTGCCCGCTGTCTGCAAGGGTCGTTGTAAACCCCGTCAGCATGAGGATGGAGAACACAAGGATCACGAAACTGCTCAATGAGATGAATGAGGCGCTGAAGAAATGAGAATCGTTAAACTGACAGAAGAAACCAGAAAAGATCTGCTCAGCACGCTGCTGAAGAGAAGTCCGAACCAGTACGCTCAGTATGAGGGGACAGTCGCGCAGATCGTGGATGATATCAGAGAAAAAGGTGACGAAGCGCTCTTTGCATATACGGAAAAGTTCGATCACATCCGTCTGGATCCTGAGAGCGTGAAGGTTACGGAAGAGGAGATCGAAGAGGCGTACAGGGCGGTTGATCCGGCGCTTCTGGATGTGATCCGCAAGGCCCTTGTCAATATCCGGACCTATCATGAGAAGCAGAGGAGGTATTCCTGGTTCGACTCACAGGAAAACGGGATCCTTCTCGGACAGAAGATCACGCCGCTGCAGAGAGTCGGGGTGTATGTACCCGGCGGGAAGGCAGTCTATCCATCCTCTGTTCTGATGAATGTGGTACCGGCCAAGGTTGCCGGTGTGCCTCAGATCATCATGACCACTCCCTGCAGAGACGGGAAGGTGAGTCCGAATACGCTGGTAGCCGCGCATGAAGCCGGTGCCGATGTCATCTACAAGGTAGGCGGAGCCCAGGCAATCGCGGCGATGGCACACGGAACGCCGACGATCCCGAAGGTGGATAAGATCGTCGGGCCCGGAAACATCTTTGTTGCCCTGGCCAAGAAGGCAGTTTATGGATTCGTAGGGATCGATTCCATAGCCGGCCCCAGTGAGATCACGGTTCTGGCAGATGAGACTGCGAATCCGAGGTATGTCGCAGCCGACCTGCTCAGCCAGGCAGAGCATGATGAACTTGCCTCCTCGATCCTGGTCACCACATCCGAATCTCTCGCACAGGCTGTCTCAAGGGAAGTGGACGGATTCCTGCAGGTACTCTCCAGAAAGGAGATCATCAGCAAGTCGCTGGAGAATTACGGATATATCCTGCTGGTAGACTCCCTGGAAGAGGGGATCATGACCGTAGACCAGATCGCTCCGGAACATCTGGAGATCGTAACTGCCAATCCGTTCGATACCATGACAAGAGTGCATAATGCAGGGGCGATGTTCCTGGGATCCTGTTCCAGCGAACCTCTCGGAGATTATTTCGCAGGACCGAACCATATTCTGCCTACGAATGGAACCGCGAGATTCTTCAGCCCGCTGGGCGTAGATGACTTTGTCAAGAAGTCCAGCATCGTGTATTATTCAGAAGAAGCCCTGAGAGCAGTGCACACTGATATAGAGACCTTCGCGAAAGCGGAGGAACTGACTGCCCATGCCAACTCGGTGGCAGTGAGATTCGAGTGAGACAGGCCTGATGCCGTCTGCGCGGCAGCTGTCCAGAAACAGCCGGGAGGTGTTTTCTATGGCAAGAATAGGGGAAGTGGAGAGATATACATCGGAGACCAGTATCGAGATCTCGATCAATCTTGACGGAACAGGTGTCTCCCAGATTGACACGGGAATCGGATTTTTTGATCACATGCTGGACGGATTTGCCAGACATGGCCTCTTTGACCTGACGGTCAAGGTGGACGGCGATCTGCAGGTGGATGACCACCACACGATCGAGGATACCGGGATCGTGCTGGGACAGGCCATCGCCAGGGCGCTCGGTGACAAGAGAGGGATCGCACGCTACGGAAGCCGCATCATTCCCATGGATGAGACCCTGGTCCTGTGCGCGGTGGATCTGTGCGGGAGGCCTTATTTCTCCTGGGATGCTGAGTTCAAGGGAGAGAAAATGGGCGGGATGTCCACTCAGATGGTGAAGGAATTCTTCTATGCCGTGAGCTACAGTGCGATGATGAATCTGCACATCAAGGTTCTGACAGAGGGCAATGATCATCACATGTGTGAAGCCATGTTCAAGGCTTTCGGGAAAGCCCTGGATATGGCAGTGATGAAAGATCCGCGCATCACTGACGTGCTCTCTACGAAAGGGAGCATCTGACAGAAAGGTTTACTATGGAAAAAATGATCGCATCTGCCATCTTCCTGAATGGAGGAAAGGCAGTATCATCACTCTCAGACAGCAGCGTATACGCAGACTGCGATCCTGACCAGCTTGCCCAGCTCTATTCAGACCACGGGGCGGATGTGCTGCTGGTATTTGATCAGTCTGACGGGGATGAGGAGCATGACCTGTCCCTGACCCTGATGCGCAGGATGGCGAGGATCACGGACATCCCCATGTGGGGGGCCGGCAATATCAGGCGGGCCGAGGACGTGAAGAAGATCCTCTATGCAGGATGCAGGAAGGCAGTCCTGAACGCTTCAAAGGAATCGAACCTTGCGATGCTTGAAGAGGTATCCATGCGGTTCGGAAAAGAGAAGATCGCAGTGTGCATCTGTCCGGATGAAGAACCGCCGCTGAGCGAGGAACAGAAGAGACAGATCCTGACATATGCAGATTCCGTCGTTGTGATGGCGGATACGGTGAGAGAACCGGATGCAGGTCTTCCGCCGGCACTCCTGTGGCTGAGGGAGGGCGAACCGGATCTGCAGCAGGTATGCGGATATCTGAAACTTGACCATGCAGCCGGATTCGGAAACCGCAGGACGCAGGATCCCGGGACGGAGCTCATGGGTTATAAAGCGGATCTTCGTGAGATGGGGGCCGAAGTCAACACCTTTACGTGCACGGTCTCATGGGATGACCTGAAGACGGATGCAAACGGACTGGTGCCGGTCGTGGTACAGGATTACCGCAATGAAGAAGTCCTCATGGTGGCCTGGATGGACCGGCAGGCGTTTGAGAATACCGTCCGTACAGGCCGTATGACCTACTGGTCCAGATCACGCAGGGAACTGTGGCTGAAGGGACTTACCTCCGGACATTTCCAGTATCTCAAGGAGCTGCGGGTGGACTGCGACAACGATACCCTGCTTGCAAGGATCTCTCAGACCGGGGCTGCCTGCCACACGGGCAACCGAAGCTGCTTCTACCGGACGGTCCTGAAGAAGGATACCCCCCAGAGGAATCCGATGAAGGTATTCGAGGATGTCTACGGGACGATAGAAGACCGGAAGGCACACCCGAAGGAAGGCTCCTATACGAACTATCTGTTTGACAAGGGGATCGACAAGATCCTGAAGAAGTGCGGTGAGGAAGCAACAGAGATCGTGATTGCCGCCAAGAATCCGAATCCGGAAGAGATCAAATATGAGGTGGCTGATTTTCTGTATCATATGATGGTACTGATGGCTGCAAGAGATATCACCTGGGATGATATCGCCCAGGAACTTGCCAATCGTGAATAACTATTGAATTGAAGCAGTTTTTCAATCCGCCGCAGACTGAACTGAGATGGGCTGCGAAGGATTCGGTGGATAAGGCGCCGGTATGGTGCTCCGTGGATCTTCGGGACGGCAACCAGGCACTGGTCGTTCCCATGGATCTGGAGACGAAACTGCAGTTCTTCGAACTACTGGTGCAGATCGGCTTCAAGGAGATCGAGGTCGGATTCCCCGCGGCATCCGAGACGGAATATGAGTTCCTGCGCGCCCTGATCGAGCGCAATATGGTACCGGAGGATGTTACGCTCCAGGTTCTGACACAGGCAAGAGAGCATATCATCCGCAAGACCTTTGAGGCTCTGAAAGGCTGCAGCAATGCCATTGTCCATGTGTACAATTCCACCTCTCTTGCGCAGAGAGAGCAGGTGTTCAAGAAGTCCAAAGAGGAGATCAAACAGATCGCGATCGAAGGAGCGAAACTGCTGGCACAGCTGACAGAAGAGGCGGGCGAGAAGTATCGTTTTGAGTACAGCCCTGAATCTTTCACCGGCACAGAGCCTGAATACGCGCTGGAGGTCTGCAACGCTGTGCTGGATGTCTGGAAACCGACCGCAGACAGGAAGGCGATCATCAACCTTCCTTCTACAGTCCAGCTGTCCATGCCTCATGTATATGCCAACCAGATCGAGTACATCTCAGACAACCTGAAATATCGTGAAAATGTCGTTCTCTCCCTGCATCCGCACAATGACCGCGGAACGGGAGTGGCCGATGCGGAGATGGGCCTTCTTGCAGGCGCCGACCGTATCGAAGGAACGATCTTCGGAAACGGTGAGCGGACCGGCAACGTGGACGTTGTCACACTTGCTCTGAATATGTACAGCCAGGGTGTGGATCCCGGTCTGAAGTTTGACAACATGCTGGAGATCGTGGATAAGTACGAAGAGTATACCGGCATGGACGTCAATCCGAGATGCCCGTATGGCGGAGCTCTGGTATTCGCAGCATTCTCCGGATCCCATCAGGATGCCATCGCCAAAGGCATGGCTTACCGTGAAGGACACGACCACATCAAATGGACTGTGCCGTATATCCCGATCGATCCCAAGGACATCGGCCGCAGCTACGACGCAGACGTGATCCGCATCAACAGCCAGTCCGGAAAGGGCGGCGTCGGCTTCATCCTGGAGCACAATTTCGGCCTCAGGCTTCCGAAGAAGATGCGCGAGAACTTCAGCTATATGGTCAAGTCGGAATCCGACCACGCACACAAGGAACTCACGCCGGATCAGATCTTCGACCTGTTTATCGACAAGTACGAAGACATCAACCGTCCGTTCAGTATCTCAGAGGTTCACTTCAGGCAGAGAAACGGCATCGTTGCCTATGTGACCACACAGTTCCGCGGACAGTCCGAAGAGGTCATGGCGAACGGAAACGGACGTCTGGACGCTGTGTCCAAGGC
>OMSN01000009.1:16866-17853 GCA_900313765.1 uncultured Eubacteriales bacterium | reverse complement strand
CCAACTACGGAGGAAGCGGCGTGTAATCCTTCATTCTTTCTCAATGACTGTCTGACAGATGCAGGTAATGCTTCAGCACCCTCTCGTGGGCCTGCATCTCCATGCTGTCATCCAGCGGTTCCAGATCCGCGCTGCCGTACCTGTGCTGCAGCGCGGTTTTTAATATGTGGTCTGCAAACTGCGGATTCTTCGGAAGGACCGGGCCGTGGCTGTAAGTTCCGAACAGGTTCCGATAACGCACGCCTTCTGTCTGGTCTTCTCCATTGTTCCCGCAGCCCTTCAGTACGGTTCCCAGCGGCTTGATGCCTTCTCCCAGAAAGGTCCGTCCGCTGTGGTTCTCGAATCCGACAACCACACTGCCCCCGGACTCAGGTCCCAGTTCAAATGCATAGTTGTCGATCATTCTCCTGTCTCCGCCAACGGTATACAGATCTACGGCGCCGAGGAACTCACATTTCACTCCGTCATGCGTCTGGTAGTAATGCCCCATCATCTGGTAGCCCCCGCAGATACACAGAAACGTTTTTCCATCTTCCACCGCAGACCGGATCGAGCTGCCCTTTCCACCGCGCAGATCGCCAAGGAGCACTTCCTGCTCAAAGTCCTGCCCTCCGCCGATAAAGAACAGGTCAAACTGCGTAAGGTCCGGATCATCTCCGATCCCGACGTCAGTTACGCTGCAGGAGATGCCGCGTGTCTCCAGGCGCCTCTTCATGCACAGAATATTTCCCCTGTCTCCATACAGGTTCAGCACTTCCGGATAGAGGTGGCATATCTTCAGTTCCATACGGTTTTCCTTCCTTGTGATTCGACTTGAGACATTCTCACTCCCAGAATTCTCCGGCACCGGTCTTCTGCCTGACTGCTTCCCGAAGCTCCAGCATCGAGGTGTAGTTGGGAAGTGCAAAAACCGGAACCTGTGAGGCTTCGATCCAGGGCAGTGCCTGCGAGGGCTCCCGCACCAGAGTGATCGTATCGGTATCAGCG
>OMSN01000009.1:0-16857 GCA_900313765.1 uncultured Eubacteriales bacterium | reverse complement strand
GAGGGCTCCCGCACCAGAGTGATCGTATCGGTATCAGCGCCTGCATATTTCAGCCTAAGCTGCATGTCCTCTGCCCGGTCTCCGCAGACCAGGATCTCCTGCAGATTCGGATCCCGGCAGATCTTCTCGTAATCCGCATCCCAGATCCAGGAGATGTCATGCCCGTCTGCCGTGCGGTCGTTCAGACACAGAACGGCTCTGTAGGGCGTACCGACACTGGACAGATATTCCAGCGCCTGGCTGCAGCCGGCCGGGTTCTTCACAAGGATCATCTGAAGAGGCGTCCGGCCGATCGTGAAGCGCTCCATTCTGCCGAAACTGCTGTGCACCGTCTTCAAGGATTCAATCATCTCCTGCGCCGGAAAGCCGCAGGCAGTATAAGCGCACACAGCTGCCATGGCATTGTAGAGATTGTAGACAGCAGGCAGTCCAACCTGCAGTGTGTATTCCCGGTCATCTCTTTCGCCAGCGCATTTCCCCTCTATGTTCCTCCTGCCTGTGTTCTTCCCGCCTGACAGGCAGATCCTGCCCGTGCTGCCCTGCGGCGTCATTTCCAGGATCTGTGTCAGGGCACAGTCGGGTTCCTGTCTCCGGTAACCGCAGCCGGGACAGACGAAACCTCCCAGATGTGCGTAGGTGTGATAGGTGTACTCATACCGGGTTCCGCACCGGATACAGTACTTCGCATCCGAGAGTACCGGATCCTTCTGCTCCCCGAACGGTGTATCCAGACCATACCAGAGAGTCTGGTTCGGAACCTCCTGTGCCAGCGATCCGGTCAGAGAATCGTCCGCGTTCAGGCACAGGATACTGCCCGGAGATGCCTGGATGCCCCTGCGGATCTCTTCCAGGGTGTGCGTCACTTCCCCGTAGCGGTCCAGCTGATCCCGGAACAGATTCGTGACCACGATGACCTTCGGGCGGATTCGCCCCGTCACCTGTTTCAGGGCTCCTTCATCGCATTCGATCACGGCATAATGTGTCTTCGGTCTCCCGGTCCAGGTGGCATTGCAGGTCAGTTCCGCCGTGATCCCCGACAGAAGATTGGCACCTGACTTATTCGACAGGCACCTGCGGCCGCTGCTGAGAAATGCATTCTCCAGCATGCCGCAGGTGGTCGTCTTTCCGTTGGTCCCGGTGACCACTATGATCTCCATCCCCGCGCTGACACGCTTCAGGATGTCCGGATCGAACAGACGGGCAGCCTTGCCCGGAAGGGCTGTCCCGCCCCTGTGCAGCAGGCGCATCACAGATCGTGTCACCTTGCAGGCTGCGATCGCGCATATACTTCTGATCTTCATAGACTCCTTCCTTCTTCAGGAAATGAAAAACAAAAAGACAAGGGTGTCCGGAAAGTTCTCATTTCCATGACACCCTTGTCACTTATACTCTTTATTACAGGAACGCTGTCGGCGCTCTTACCGCCTGTATCAGCGAAGCGCCTCCTGCTTCGGCTTCGGTCTGTAATACGGCGGGAAGGTGCATTTCTCTGTTATGCCGGAGTACTTCCAGGTATTCTTCGCATCGTCGTAGGACCTCACCAGCATATACTGCCAGGAACTGTCGTGGGCCATGGCATCGTAGAGATACCGCAGCGGCACCCAGTGGCGGTTGTGATCCGGATTGCCCGAATCTCCCAGGAAGATCATGTCGGTCTCCTCGTCATAGAGCCACGGATCCACATAGTGGCCGGGCGTATCCTGCCAGTAGGTATCGTCCGACTTGCTGGAGATCAGGAT
Source organism: uncultured Eubacteriales bacterium (assembly GCA_900313765.1). Classification (GTDB taxonomy): domain Bacteria; phylum Bacillota; class Clostridia; order Lachnospirales; family Lachnospiraceae; genus Porcincola. The sequence goes on along the minus strand of OMSN01000009.1, from coordinate 15,118 downwards.
GATGCCGGTCAGAGAATTCCTGTAGGCAGCCCTGAATTCCTCATATGTGCGGTCCTTCTTGCGGAAGACCACCTTGAATCCGACAGACCGGAGGGTCTGACCCATGAACGGCCAGTCAATGGCGCCGTACCCCCAGCTGGGTGAATAATCGGTTACGCGCATGGCATACTTATACATATCCACCGGGGAACACTCATAGGGCGTGAGCGAACTGTAGATGTTCGCCAGCGCACACAGACCGCAGCCAAATACGCTGAACCGCCCGCCTTCCATCTCGAATTCACACCATTCTCCGGAATAGGGAGTCTTTCTCTCCCAGGCGACAGGTCCCTGTGAGAAGGTATAGATGGATTCCATCGCGGCGATCAGCGGATCCTCCGTCTCCGCCTCGGTTTCCACCTCTGTCTGAGCCTGTGTTTCAGCCTCCGTCTCTGCCTGAACCGGTATCTGCACAGGTTCCGTCTCAGCCGCCTGTATTTCCGTCTCGGTTTCGCGCAGCTGCGACAGGACCGGATCCAGTTCATTTTCAAATAAAAGCAGTCCCATAAAGCAGATCGTGACGAGAAGCAGGATGCTCACCAGCACGATCAGTATGATCCGTCTTGTTCTGTAATTCATTCCTTAATATCTGTCTTTCCCGGATCCGTCTGCCGGATCCTTCTTATTTCTCTTTATCGAATCTTTATTCTGTAAAATGATAATCCCCTGTCAGGTATCCGTCAAGGAAATCTCCCGCCAGAGAAGGCCACCGGACGTTTTCCCTTGCCTCCTGCGGGGTAAACCATCTGTAGGAATCGATCTCACGGTTCTCATGGACAGCGGTGCTGTCTACAACCGCGGTAAAGTTCAGCATCAGGGTGTTGGAAGGTTTAAAGTAATGGCTGTGGTTGAAATGAACTTCCGTCACATTCAGTCCCATCTCCTCCTTCACTTCCCGTACGACGGCATCCTCTGCGTCTTCTCCCTTGTTCACATAGCCCGCCACCAGAATGTAACTGTCGCGTCCGTACTGCTTGATCAGCAGGATCTGGTCACGCGCCTGCGTCGTGACCACCATGCTCACGGCAGTGTTGAAGATCGGAAACCGCAGCTCCTGGCAGGTCTCACAGTAAGGAATATCACCTTCCAGGTCCAGGTGTCTTGTCACCAGCCTGCTCCCGCACTGCATGCAGTAATTCATTTTCGGAATTGCCATAGGTATCTCCTTGTACTGATCCTGCCGACTCATTTCTTCCTGTTTCTTCCTGCTTCCCTCAGAACAGCATCTCCGCCAGGGCCATCACAGCCGGGATCGACAGCATGGAGATCAGGGTCGTGACTACATACAGCTCGGATGCATAGTGATAATTCTTGTCATAGCGAAGCGCCATCATGGTGCAGGTCGTGGCAACCGGACTGGCCGCTGCCGCAATAACCGTATAGTAGACCTCTGCATCCGGGTGGAAGATCAGCATGACTGCCATGGCCAGAACGGGCATGGCGATCAGTTTTGCCACGGACACAAGATAGACCCGTCCTTTCCTGAGCGCCGCCAGAGGATGTGCTTCGGCCAGCGCTGCGCCTGCGACAAACATCCCAAGCGGTGTATTCATGTTTGCCACGTAGGTAAGCGCGGATCCGATATTGGCCGGAATGTGGATCCGGAGAAAATAGAAGATCATGCCGGCGAGCATCGTGAACATGACCGGGCTTCTGAGTCCTCTGGCCAGCTGCTTCGGAGAGGAATCCCCTGTGATCAGGATCAGGCCGTGGGTCCAGGTGAGGAAGTTGAATACCACCAGATAGGCTGTGATGTAGAAGACGCCTTCTGCGCCGAGGATACTGTTGATCAGCGGGATCCCGATAAAGCCGCAGTTGCTGTAGACCGCGCTGTAGCGCTCAATCCGGGTATCCGGTTCCTTCCCGGGCAGGATCAGCCTGGCGGCGATGATCCCGAGAAAATGCGTAAGTGCCGCAAACAGAAACGTCAGCAGGAGATTCCTGACCTTGGCCGGGTCATATTCCACTGTCAGAAAGCTGTTCATGATCAGGATCGGATTCACAAGCAGCAGCAGAATGTTGGACAGTGTCTTGGATCCGCCGTGATCAATCAGCTTCACTCTGCGGATCATGAATCCGATCATGAGCAGAATGAACATGATTATCATCTGGTTTGCAACAATTAAAAACATAGTTCTCTCCCTGTCAGTTTCTCCAGCTGAGCAGCAGTTTGTTCTTGAGCTGTCCGCCGGCAAGTTTCCCCCAGCCAAGAGGATATCCGTCTACACATACCAGATACCAGCCATTGTCTCTGTCATCATCGATGCGAATGCTCTCTCCGTGAAGATACTGCGCGGTGCGTGCATCCTCCGGTGACAGTGAGATTCTCGCCTCTCCCTGCGCTCCGGCTTCAAGTGCCATGGCAAGTTCCTGTGCCGGTTCAAACCGGTTCTTTTTCAGATCTCCCAGATACAGGCCGTTTCGAAGAAAAGTCAGACCGCGAATCCCTGCAGTCCCTTCCGGGGACAGGTATAGTCTTCCGTTGTGATTCTCGAGAAGATCTGTATCCAGGTCCATGCCGGGCAGGAAACGCTCCAGGAATTCCCGCACGTATCCAAGCTCTGTTTTTGACAGACCTGCCGCGCCCTGGCTCTGGCGCTCCTTCCCTTTTCTGCCTGCGGCACCTTTTCTGCCGGAGGCTTTCCCGGGGACTTTCCCGGCTTCTTCTCTCTTCCGGTCCTTTCGCTCCGCCCTCAGGCTGAGAGGCTCTGTCATGGATGTCTGCCCGGGCACGCCATTTCCATCCTTTTTGCGAAGGAGGGCTGTGAAATGTCCTTCCCCTCCGCAGTGGTGGGGCCAGATACGGACCGCCATGGAAAGATCCGGATCACTGTACTCTGCCACCGGTTCGTGGCTGAATCCGGCATCTGTCCTGTCATTGGGCTGAGCGGCGAAGCCGCACTCCTGGAGCCTGTGCAGTGTATATGCAGGGCGGAAGCTCTCCCGTCCTCCCTCGCACGGGATCGGGACCAGTTCCATCTCTTCCCTGTTCTGCAGCAGATGAAGCAGGATGAGTTCATTTTCCTCGGGAGCAAATGTACAGGTCGAATAGACCATGTATCCGCCCGGGCGCAGCATATCCGCAGCCTGCAGGATGATCTCTCTCTGCACTGCGGCGCACTCATTCACTTTCTCCGGATACCAGGCTTTCACCACGTCCGGATCCTTGCGAAACATCCCCTCTCCCGAGCATGGCGCATCTACGAGCACCTTGTCAAAATATGCGGGAAAGCGCTCTGCAAGCCTCGCAGGGGATTCATTTGTCACCAGCGCATTCCGGATCCCGAAGACTTCGATATTGCGAAGAAGCGCGCGGGCTCTGGCAGAAGAGATCTCATTTGCCACAAGGAGCCCCCGACCGTCCAGCCTTGCACCGAGCTCTGTCGCCTTCCCGCCCGGGGCCGCGCACAGGTCCAGGACACGGTCCCCCGGCTGCACCGGAAGGATCTGCGCGGGAGCCATGGCGCTTGGTTCCTGCAGGTAATATACACCTGCATTGTAATAGGGATGCCTGGCAGGCATCTCCCGCCAGTCCACATAATAGCCGTTATCCGTCCAGGGAATGCGCTCCAGAGCAAACGGCGCATGCTCCTCAAACTCCCCGGCACCGACTTTCAGGCGGTTCACACGAAGCCCGTTTCTGCGCGGAAGATCATAGGAGTCCAGAAACTCCCGGTATTCATCGCCCAGGAGTCTCTCCATCGCCTCTAAAAATTCCACTGGAAGTCTCTGCTCAATCTGCATAGCTGTTTCATTCCATAAGCACTAATCGGAACAGATGCCTGTCATCTGTTCATATCTCGCGGAGGTTCATCTGCAGCAGTTCCCCGACTCCGTCGGCAAGCTGATTCAGGCTGCGGATCCGCACATATTGATGTCCGTAGATCTGATGCACATTGTCCAGATGGCTTGTGGAGCCGTAATAGATGGCGCCGCACCGGATCTTGTGGCTGCGCAGCAGGCGGACTGCTCTCTGCGCATCCTCCACTGCCTGGTCCCCTTCGTACTCTCTGGAGAACATCCTGCCCGGCCCCGGAGCCAGTGGGAGGGAATCATTGGGATGTGCGTCTGTCAGGACCAGAAGGATCCGTCTGCCGCTCATTCCCTGCTTTTTCTCATCCTCCAGCAGATAGTCCATGGTCTTCAGACACAGGCCGTCCCGGTTCCAGCCGCCTGCGTAATAGCCAAATAGTCCCCGGCCTCTCTTATCTCCGTACTCTTTGAGCCTCTCCAGAACGGTATAGCCCCGGAGGGATCTGAATGCAGTCACTCTCACGGGTATATGGCAGTTCTCGAGGCTTCTGGAGATCACCAGCGCCTGTGTACAGATCAGTTCCTGGGAGTTCATTCTCGACTGGGATGCATCCAGCAGAAGATCCACCCGAAGGTCTGCTTCTGCCAGGTCCGAATCGGTCTCAAAAACCTTCGGGTCATCCAGGACCGGAAGCCGCCAGACCTTGGATCCATTCAGTGTTCCGTGTGCGCTCGCAGACGGAAGAGCCTGCAGATAAGCCCGGAATATGGCTTCTGTCTGCGCGGTCAGATTCCGTATGCTCTCAGTGATCCGGAAGATGTGATCCTGATAATACTTCTCGTTGCGTTTTCTCTGCAGTTCCCTGTCCCTGGCAAGCTGCTGCGCCTCACGCTCCTGATTCCCGGCAGAGGGTGTCTTACGGTCCGCGGTCTCCGGCTGACTTTGCGTCTCAGTGCGTACCGCCTTCGGTTCCCCGATAAACCAGAGTCTGCAGGACCTGTCATTTTCCACGCACAGGCTGCTCTCCAGGATGCGCATCTCCGCATCCGAATACATACACGGTCCAAACACCGTACGGATATACTCCATGTCCTTCCGGGCATCCCTGGATACAGGGGTCAGACCCCTGTCGTGCGTCAGGTGGACACTTCCCTTCCTGTCCCCGCTGCCGCTCCCTCTGCGGAGCACCAGAAGGTCCGCTTCCGCGTCCTCTCTTCCGGGCAGAAGCCTTGAGAGGGCCTGCCTCCAGCCCGGGCTTCTTCTGCGCGCGGGCGGCTGGTCCGAGAGGTTGATCCGGAAATAAACCTTGAGGATCTCATGCATTTTTACAAGGAGCGCATCCGTATCCCAGGAAGGATCAAATTCCAGTTCCCGGGCAAGCTTTCTCGCGTTCGGCCCGATGTCCAGCACTCTTCTCCCGAGGACACCTCCCCAGCGTGCTTCCTCCTGGTCATATACTTTCATGCTCATGAACGACATCTGCTGCTCGGAGAGCATGCCGTTCACCCGGAAGAAATCCTCCGCACGGTGAACCCGCATCTGTTCTATCCTTGGACGCTCCGGCAGTTCCCTGCCGTAGATGCAGTTCTCGATTCCCAGCCACAGGACGCTGGATGCCTCATCCCGCGTGGAACCGGTTCCCAGACGTTCAAAAAAATCAGTGATGCGGGGGAAGTCCAGCCATTTTACCGAAAGGCCGATGATCATATTGAGATAATCGTCCGGCTGTCCATTTGGAAAAAAGGCCAGGAACGGCGGATCAAAATCATAGCTGCCGGCCGCATTCCATATGATATTCATGGAGCGCCTTGCGCTTCCGGAATAATGCTGCTTGATCATAACTGCCTCTGCTGTGTCCTGCGGCTGTATCAGCCGAAGATCTCTTTCCTGCCCAGATCCTCCGGAATCCGTGCCCGGATCACGTCCATCACGAGAGAGCGCTCATATTCATCAAAAGTCTTATTGACAATGCACATCTCCAGGGCATCTCCACTCTTCACACCCTTCTTCATCAGTGCTATGGCATCGAGGAGTCCCCGCAGGTCCAGCGCGCGCTCCGAGATCTCCGCACTGTGTGCCTTGCGCTCGATCTCGAAAAACAGCTTCACAAACTGGCCTCTGATCTGCTCTCTGATATCCGGAAATGAATCACTGATAAGTCTTCCCAGATCCTCTTCCCCAATCAGGGGCATGTTCAGGATCGCAAACCGGGAGCAGAGGGCCTCATTCAGATCCCTGGTGCCCGCATATCCATAATTCATGGTCCCGATAAACCTTGCCGCCGGATCCACCTGGATCTTATCGTACCCGGCGACATCGATCACTCGCCTGAAGTCCAGGGCTGCGTGAAGAACGGCAAGAGCTTCATTTCTTGCCATGTTGATCTCATCCAGAACCGCGAATCCGCCATGCACCGCACTCTGATAAACCGGGCCCGGCCGGAAGGTCACTCTCGTGCCGTCATATGTATCGGAGCCGATCAGATAGGCCGCATCCACATTCACGTGGAAGCTGACATCCCACAGCGGGCGTCCGAACAGAAGCGCAAGATTCTGCGCCAGCACATTCTTGCCTGTCGCCTTGGGTCCTGCAAGCAGCAGATTCTCCCCGCACAGGATGGCAGCGATCGCCTTCTCCCAGACCTCTTTGCCATAGTACTTATAGACAGGCACCGGGATCCGCCCCCGCATATCTTCTGCTGTCTGGTGAGACGCGCGGAACTGTGCCGCTTCCCCCAGCAGCGTTTCATCAACGCCTTCCTGTCTCAGAAACTGTTCCAGATCTATCATATTCCCTACCTCAGCGGACGGCCGGTTTTCCCGAACCCGTCCGGTCAGAACTCATCATTGATAATCGGATACGAGGAACATGGCCTTGATGGCCACCACCTCGTCATATTCCTGCTGCGATACCCTGACAGACCGGTTCAGCGCTTTCAGGTCCTCCTTGACAACCTCCAGTGCCTGGTCCGTCGACTCTGCTCTTCCCTCACGGATCACCCGGATCATACGTTTCAGGACGATGGGGTGGGCATATCTTGCAGGGACCGGAAAAGAACCGGCCTTGCTGATATATTCTTCACTGGCCGCGACTGCGTCGTTCCACTCCTGCCTCAGCCTCTTTGGAGAGTTCCTCCCGATGGGAACCAGATTGCTCATCATGGAGTAAACAAGAAATGAACCACCCGCAAGGATCATGTAGACAGCGTAAGGATTCTTCGCCATAAAGAGCGGAATGCCTGCCGCAAGCAGGAGTATGGATCCTGCCAGAAGAATGATCCCCACAGCCTTTCTGCCTGTCCCCATGGACTGCTGACGGCGCAGCCTGCCTGAACGGAATGTCAGTTCCCTGTACAGAGCCGGATTCTGCTCCAGATAGCGTTCCGCCTCCTCCAGAATGCGAATGTTCTTCCGGTCATTCTCAGTCAGTTCCTTCTTATAGCGCGCCTTCTCAACCGCCTCTGCTTCCTGGAGTTTCTTCCTGGCCTGCTCACTCTGCGTCGGAATCTCCGGGTGATGCTTCGCAATCCATGCAAGTGCCTCATCCACCTGATTCTCGTACTTGATCTGGCAGCGCTTTGTGCGGCCGTCCCGCAGTTCCACCACAAGATAGCTCATCGAGCCAAAGGCGCCAATACCGGTAAAACCGCCTTTGGACATGGCAACCATCTTATAAACTCTTCTGATATCGGTCCATACCGTATAATACATGCGGCTGATATAGAAACTGTTCAGATAGAGCGCTCTTCTCCCCATGCCAAGCGGCCCGATCTTCTCACAGGCTTTCTTGTCAGCCTTCACCGTATTCTCCGGCAGCGAATGATTTCCAAATAATCTGGGCAATGTCCCTGTTCCTCCACGATCTGTTCTGTCCTGCATACAGCATCTGACAGTACTACACTACAGACTGCTACACAGTATAACACAGCTCTTCTGTTTTCGCCTACAACAAAGAAACAGGCGGGAGACCTGTATGTCTCCCGCCCTGCTTATTTCATTCAGAACACGTTCCTGTGTACTTTTCTGTGATTACCTGGAAGTAGCTTTCTTCGCGCTGCGAAGGAAGATGAACAGGAACAGTACCGCGATGATCAGACCACACGGATAAGCAACAGCCTTATTGTTGTTCAGAGCCGGGATCATGCCCAGGCACTCAGGCGCCATGATGAAGTAGGTCGAAGAAACCGCACTCATGAAGGTCGCCGGAATCGCTGTGATCCAGAAGTTCTTCTTCTCCATTGCCAGGAACATGGATCCTGCCCAGAGAACGATCATTGCAAGCGTCTGGTTGGACCAGCTGAAATAACGCCAGATGATCTGATAATCGATGAATCCGAGTGTATTGCCGAAGCCAAGGAAAGCACCAACGCCCAGAACCGGAATGCAGAGTGCAAGTCTGGTTGTCCATTTGCTCATGTCAAGCTTGAACCAGTCTGCAAGAGTCAGACGTGCAGAACGGAATGCCGTATCACCGGAAGTGATCGGGCATGCAATAACGCCAAGCATGGCAAGGATGGTTCCGAACTTACCCATGGTCGTTGTGCAGATGGTGTAAACGGTCGTTGCATTGCCGCCGCCCATCTCAGCGAGGGTATCAACTCCAAGCAGGGTAACACCGGCTGCTGCCCAGATCAGGGCGATAATGCCCTCAGCGATCATAGCGCCGTAGAATACGAAATGACCCTGGCGCTCACTCTTCAGGCAGCGAGCCATAAGCGGAGACTGCGTAGCATGGAAACCGGAGATTGCTCCGCATGCGACGGTGATGAACATGAACGCCCAGATCGGGGTTCCCTTCGGATGCATGTTCGTGAAGTTGGAGAAGATCTCGGGGATCTTCTGTCCGCTGAACAGAGTACCAAAGCAGACGCCGACAGCCATGATGATCAGGCAGATACCGAAGATCGGATAGATACGGCCGATGACTTTGTCAACGGAAATGAAGGTTGCGATGAAGTAGTAGATCAGGATGACCGCAAGCCAGAACGTCGTCTGAATAAAGATGCCGTTCTCCACTCCGCTGTTCTTAAGAAGCGTGACCAGCAGGCCTGCGGGGCCAACTGCGAATACGGTACCGACCATGATCAGAAGGATCACGGAGAATACACGCATCACATTGTGCATGACCGGTCCAAGGTAGATACCGGTAACCTCGGAAATGGACGCGCCGCTGTTTCTCTCGGAAAGCATACCGGAGAAATAGTCATGTACAGCACCTGCGAAAACAGTACCGAAAGTGATCCACAGGAAGACAACCGGGCCCCACATAGCGCCGGAAAGAGCTCCGAAGATCGGACCAAGTCCGGCGATGTTCAGCAGCTGTACCAGGAACAGTTTCCATGCCGGCATGACAACGTAGTCGATGCCGTCATTGATTGCGACCGCCGGGGTCTCACGGTCATCCGGTCCGAATGTATTGTCTACAAAGGAGCCGTAGGTGAAGTACCCGCAGATCAAGATCGCGAGACAGATAAAGAAACTAATCATAATATAACCCTCCCAAGTTATATGGTGCCTTTGCACCCAACGTTATCACGCATATGTTATCACTATGCAGACCAATTCGCAATTCCAAAAGTTCACATTTCATACACATTTTTTGTGTCTTCCTGCTAAAAGAAAAACTCCCGAACCTGTTTCATTCGGGAGTTTTCATAAACAATTCGGTTGTTTTCCGGTCTTTCCGGACTGCTGTCACTTCGTGGAACCAGATCTGCGCAGCCGCTCAATGAATTTCTCGAGGCGGCCGATCGCAATCTTCAGCGCTTCCAGGGAATATGCATAGGAGATACGGATAAAGCCCTCTCCGCTCTCTCCGAACGCATCACCCGGAACAACGGCCACTCTCTCCTCTTCCAGAAGCCTGGTCGCAAATTCTTCGGAAGTCATTCCGAATTCTTTTATGCACGGGAATACGTAAAATGCACCGAACGGCTCGAAGCAGGGCAGCCCCATCTGCTCAAATGAATGCAGCAGGAACCTTCTTCTCTGATTGTAAGCCTCACGCATCTTCTCCACTTCCGAATAACAGTCTCTCAGAGCGACGATCGCCGCATACTGGCTGTTGGTCGGAGCACACATGATCGCGTACTGATGGATCTTCGTCATCAGGGACAGCACTTCTGCCGGTCCGCAGCAGTATCCCAGTCTCCATCCGGTCATGGCAAATGCCTTGGAGAAGCCGTTGATCAGGATCGTCCGCTCCTGCATGTGCGGAATCTGAACGATCGATACATGATCCTCTCCTGTATAGGTCAGCTCGGAATAGATCTCATCCGATACGACGAACAGATTGTGCTTGATGCAGATCTTCGCGATGGGCTCCAGATCTTCCCTGGTCATGACTGCACCTGTGGGATTGTTCGGGAACGGAAGCACCAGGATCTTCGTCTTATCCGTGATGTGCTCCTCCAGTTCCTCCGGAGTCAGACGGAATTCATTTTCCGCCTTCAGAGGAATCGGCACGGGTACTGCGTCTGCAAGGATCGCACATGGTGTGTAGGAAACATAGCTCGGCTCCGGGATCAGGATCTCTTCCCCCGGATTGACCAGTGCGCGAAATGCAAGGTCGATCGCCTCGGAGCCGCCTACCGTAACCAGACATTCATGGATCGGATCATAGCGTACACCGAGCCGCCGGATCAGATACCGTGAGATCTCCTCGCGAAGTTCCTTAAGCCCGGAGTTGGAGGTGTAGAATGTCTTTCCTCTCTCCAGCGTATAGATTCCCTCGTCTCTGACTGCCCAGGGCGTATCAAAATCCGGTTCGCCGACACCCAGAGAGACGACATCATCCATCTCCGCCACGATATCAAAAAACTTGCGGATCCCGGACGGCTTCAGCCCGACCGCTTTCTTGCCGAGTGTCATTCCCTTATCTAATTTCATCATATTACAAACTCCTTAGCAGTTGCATGGCCTCCGTATACGATCCGGGAAAGGACTTACGGAGTGATCGTCTGCCGGGGATCTCCCTTCTTCTGATCAAAGATGATTCCGTCATCCTTGTACTTCTTCAGGATGAAATGAGTCGCAGTGGAGATGACACTGTCCATTGTGGACAGTTTGCTGTGAACGAAGGAAGCGATGTCTTTGAGAGACTTGCCTTCCAGAATGACAAGCAGGTCATAACCGCCTGAGATCAGATATACGGACTGAACCTCCGGATAATTGTAGATGCGCTCCGCAATGTGGTCGAACCCCTGCCCTCTCTGCGGGGTGACACGCACTTCGATCAGTCCGGTCACCTTCTCGGCACCGGTGTGCTCCCAGTTGATCAGGGTATTGTATCCGCAGATGATGTTTTCCTCTTCCATCCGGCGGATCTCCTCCGCGATCATCTCCTTGCTGGAGCCCAGAAGAACCGCGATCTCCTCCGGTGTCATTTTGGAATTGCGCTCCAGAAGCGCAAGGATCTGTTCTCTCATTGTGACTTCCTCCTTAATAAAATAAACTACATTCGGTCCAGATACCGTGTGACGTCCCCGCAGGACAGTACCCGGGCTTCTCCGGGGGTTGTCTCCCCAATCTTTGCTGCCGGAAGCCCCTGCCATGCACACTGGCTGAGTGCTTCTTCGGCATCTCTTACGGCGATGAGCCATGCGCCGTCACTTCGAAGTACATAGGGATCCAGGTCCAGGATCTCGCAGATCTCTATGGTCTCCTGCCGGACCGGGACAGAGCGAAGGTCTGCACACAGACCTGTACACAGTTTTTCTCCCAGGATCCACAGGGCAGCACATACACCGCCTGCAGTGATCTTCACCCGGGAGACGGGAAGGCAGCTTTCCGGCGGTTCATAATCCCTGTCCATATCGCCGGCAGCCTCTACCAGATGCTCCGGCAGCCGGGAAAGCAGCTGCTGCCTGCAGCGCTGCGCCAGCAAGGCGGTCTCTCTCTGGCCGGCATAGCCTGTCATTATGATATCCATGGTCAGTTAACGATCGTGACGGTTCCGTCCGGAGCAGCTGTTCCCTGCACGGGATTGCCCGCCGCATCCGTCTGCGGTGTCTGCGCCTGGGCTTTGCCGGTTGCTATGATCTGCTGTACGGCCTCCAGGTTGTTGGATCCGATCGCCGCGTACATTGCCTGTGATACCGACGGGTCGGCCGAAGCCACCCCGATCGAATAGATCGTTCCGACTGCCTGGTAATAGCTGGAATTGATCTGGTATTCATCCGTGAGGACACCGTCCACGTAGATCTCTTTCCACAGTTCTGCCTGATACCCGGTATGGGGCGACTGTGTCTGAAGCACATAGCCCACCGGCTGTGTGGCATCCGGATACAGCGAGAAGCCTTCCGGCTGCATGGTGGCAAGAACCTTGCTGGTGAACTGCAGCGTCCGGTTCTCCGGCCTGGTCTCATGTCCGAAGATCACGAAAGTGATCTGTCCGCCGGAGCAGTAGCCTTCAATATAGATGGGCGCATCCGTGTTGTTCACGAAGCACATGTCCATCGAGCCTTCGGCGATCGCCGCATCCTTGGAAGGTTCCACATATCCGACCATCATGGTGTGGTTCGAGCGCGCGGTGATGTCCATCTCCGCCTTCAGCGCTGCGTTGTAAAGAGTCGTGGAAACCTGGCAGATACCGCCTCCGTAAGAATCCACCGTCCGGTTCTCTTCATAGGTCGGAGCCGGTTCATATCCATTTTCCGCAGAGAACGGTGTGACTGCTCTTGTGACGGAGAATTCGTCACCCGGCCACAGCAGCGTCCCGTTGATCAGCGCGCATCCGTTCTGCACATTGATCGCGCGTGCGGCACTGGAAGCGGAATAGTCGGTCGTTGCCTGTCCGAGAACATCCTTCACCAGCGACAGTGTATCCCTGGACACATCGGGTCTGGATACATCCACTGCAAGATCCACGGAGATCTCACCGCCGGTCCAGTTCTCGATGGCACTTGTAACTGCCTGGGTCGATTCCTCTTCCTTCAGCGTGATTCCGTCGGTTCCGCCCTCCACATAGGGATAGCCGTCGCTTCCGATCAGCAGCTGCCCCTCCACCGGATCGGTGTTGTATGCATTGCAGCCGGACACAAACGTGCGGACCTTCTCCTCATCCACCGTGAATTCCAGCGGATAGTCCACGTTGTTGTTCTCCAGATCCTTCTGCAGCTTATACCGTTCCACGATATTCCCGCTCTTGCCGATCCCTGTGAGACGGTTCACAATGTCCAGGTTCGTGCAGGAATATCCCATATCAGCAAGGGAGGTGGTAATCACGTTCTCACCCATATTCAGGGTGATCGCAGTGGACGCCATCTCATTGACCTTGTTCTGAAGGGCTGCCGACGCCTCCTCCAGACTCATGCCGGACAGATCGACCCCCTCTACATGGACACCGCTGGCGATGGTCTGGTCAGTGGAAGACGCAACCGGTCTGTCAGCATATGCATATGTAGTTATAAGCGCGGACAGGAATACTCCCGCCGCGCATGTTTTCAGTATCCTGACTATCTTCACCGCATATCCTCCGAGTGTATCGCAGAGTATTGTATGCGATTATGCGATCGCGAACATGGCCGGCAGAACAGACAGGATCATTGCAAGGACCAGTATGCCCACGATGACCGCCGCCGCGATCTGCTGTTTCTTATTGCGCTTCGAATTGCGCTTCTTCATGTTCATTTCCTCCTGTTATTACAGTACAAGCTTCGCAGCTCCGTACATTCCTGCGTCATTTCCAAGCGTTGCAAGAGCAAATGTCGCATTCTTGCAGGCTGAGAACGCATACTTTCTGTAGTATTTCTCTACATAGTCCAGAATGATCGGGCCTGCCTTGGATACGCCGCCGCCGATGACAAAGATCTCCGGATCCGTCACAGTGGCAAATGCTGCCAGTGCTCTTCCAAGGAAATCACCGAACTTCTCGGCAACATCATCCGCCAGCTCATCGCCTGCCTTGACAGCATCCCACACGTCCTTGCAGGAGAAGGTTTTTCCCCGGAGTATGGAAGCCTTGTCCGGAGTCTTTGCCAGCTGCATCTTGGCCAGACGCACTATGCCGGTCGCAGACGCAACCTGCTCCAGGCAGCCTGTATTGCCGCAGTTGCAGGGCTCTGTCACTTCCTCGGTAACATGTACATGTCCGATCTCTCCGCCGGCACCGCCTGATCCGGCGATAACCTTGCCCTCTACGACGACTCCGCCGCCTACACCGGTTCCAAGAGTCACCATGATCAGGTTCTTATGGCCCGCGCCGCCGCCTTTCCAGCACTCGCCCAACGCTGCCGCGTTGGCATCATTCACTGCCTTGGTGCGGATGCCTGTCATCTTCTCCATCTCGCTGACGATATCGACATGGCCCCAGTGAAGATTGACTGCCATGTTTACCTCGCCTTTTCCAGTGACCGGGCCGGGGATATCGACGCCGATGCCTTCGATCTGATCCTTGGTCAGACCTCTCTCTTCGATCTTGTCTTTAACGGTCTGTGCAATATCCGGAAGAACCTTGGAGCCATTGTCTTCCGTTCTGGTCGGGATCTCCCACTTATCCAGAAGATCACCCTCCGTATTGAAGAACCCGCACTTGATAGTTGTTCCGCCTACGTCGATACCAAAGCAATACTGTTTCATAGTCCCATCCTTTTCTGTTCTGATTTGTGTGTGCCGTTTCTGCAGAGATTTGCTCTCTTAATTACTGTAAAACATTTCTATAACATCAGGAGTCTTCCTCATCAGAGTCCTGTTTGTTCATGTTTGCCATGATGCCCTGCTGCACCCGGTTGTACAGTTCCTGCGCCGCGTTGTATCCCATCTTCTTCTGTCTGTGATTGACAGCGGCCGACTCAACAATGACAGCCAGATTTCTGCCCGGACGGATCGGGAGAGAATGGCAGGTGACCCGGTTCCCCAGGAATTCTGTGTATTCTTCCTCCAGTCCCAGGCGGTCGTATTCCTTATCCTTATCCCATTCCTCCAGTTTGATGACCAGATCGATGTTGGTCGTGTCCATGACAGCTTCCACGCCAAACAGGGTCTTCACATTGATGATGCCGATACCGCGAAGCTCGATGAAATGCCTTGTGATATCCGGGGCAGTCCCGACAAGTGTCGTATCCGACACTTTCCGGATCTCCACCACATCATCCGTGATCAGTCTGTGCCCGCGCTTGATCAGTTCCAGCGCAGCTTCGCTCTTTCCAATGCCGCTCTCACCCATGATCAGAACGCCTTCGCCGTACACATCCACAAGCACGCCGTGGATCGTGATGCACGGTGCCAGCTCAACGTTCAGCCAACGCAGGGTCTCCGCTACAAAGGCACTGGTCTCGCGGTCTGTGGTAAAGATCGGTACGTCATACCTGACCGCCAGCTCCAGCAT